>LFSE01000107.1:0-1638 GCA_001513075.1 Clostridiales bacterium DTU074
GAGCAGAGTAGGTTCTGTGCGTCAAGGGTTAGGGGATGGGAAGTTGCCCCTAAAGGAAGGACTGAAAAGTCCGCGACACAGCACCGCGTCCGCTGCCACCTGTTTTTTAAGGGAAAGCATTTCATTCTCTTTTAGGTGGCAATCTTTGCCATCCTAAGGGGGAAGGAGGTGCTTTTTATGTATAACCGTATAAGCAGCATAAGAAAAATTGCTTACACCGGCTTGTTTATTGCAATAAGCATTATACTCACCCGCTTTTTTTCTGGCAATATCACCATCGCTGGTATATATGCCCTTCGCCTCACCTTTGGCGAAATTCCCATTATCCTAAACGGCCTTTTGCTTGGGCCCGTGTTCGGCGCTGCCTGCGGCATTTTGTCCGACATTATAGGATATGCCATAAATCCGCTGGGCGGAGCTTATTTTCCGGGGTTCACGTTAACAGCAATGCTGACTGGCCTGATCCCGGGAGTACTGAGCAAATACTTCCTGAAGGAACTGAAATGGCATTCAATAGCAATTATAATTGTATTAACCGAACTAATGGCTGTTCCGCTGAATACGCTCTGGCTCAGCCTACTTCACGGCAAGGCATATATTACGCTACTTGTGCCCAGAATCATTGGCAAGGGAATTCTGATTCCCGTCTACATCATTATTATAACGATGACGGCTAAGCATATACGACATATTTTCTCATTTACAAGGCGGTAAACGTAAAAAAAGGACCCATTTAACCGGGTCCTTTTTTCAATCCTCCAGCTCAAAGGGTTCAATATCCAAAATATCCGTGGTCTCTTCCCAGNNCGGTTTTTATACGCTTGGTTGATTCCTCATCAAACTCTTCATAATCCAGATACTTCCTTATGGGTAAAACCCTGAACCCAAGCTTTCCATTCTGCTCATATTTATATATCCATGTGGGCACGTAGCTTATTCTATCAATCGAAATACCTTTATCCGGATCCTTTACAATTTCCACATTAACAATCACACCGGCATCGGTATTTGGCGTTTTTTGGCTGGCTAAAAAATTGCCGAGGGAGTAAGCCACCAAAACATTCTTTTCGGTACCATCCTCCATGATCACCCGTTTTAGCTCCATAGGCTGAACGACATGGGGGTGACACCCAAAGATAATATCCACTCCCTCGTTTGCCAACATCTCGACCAGCTTTTTCTGCTCATTATTAGGCACTCGATGATATTCATATCCCCAGTGCATATACACGATTATCAAATTCACATCTGCTTCTTTCATGCTTTTTATATCATCGGTCATCCGACGATAATCGTTATAGTAATTCACCATATATGACAGCTTTTTCTTCGGAACCAGAGCCTCCATCCCATTAGTGCCATAGGTATAAGCCAATATGCCTATTCTCATATCCTTTTTCTCAATAATCAGATGGCTGTTTCTCTCTTCAACATTGCGTGCTGTCCCGGTATGCATTAGGCCGTATTCATCCAATTTGTCCAGGGTATATTCCAATCCCAGCTCCAGCCCGTCCAGGCAATGGTTGTTAGCGGTGATCAGAACATCAAAACCGGCATATTTGAAAGCTTCGAGAAGCTGTTCCGGCGCCCTGAATCGTGGGTACCCGCCGTATCCCTTTTCCGGCGGGCTTATTGAGG
>LFSE01000107.1:1662-31925 GCA_001513075.1 Clostridiales bacterium DTU074
GCAGGGGTACATGTGTCATTATATCCCCTACCGCACTTATAACCAATCTCGCTTCCTCTTCGGCCCCGGTTATATGCGTGTTATCATCCGGCAACCCGTTGTTTTCCGGCAGTTCTTCCCAAAGCTCATCTTCCGGCAGTTTCTCCTGAAGCTCGTCCGGTTCAATAAATTCATGATGTTCATCCTCAACATTTGGTCGCTGCTTTTCATAGTAAATCTCAGGAAGGTAACTGCAGCTGTTTAAAAATAGAACGACCGAAAACAACAAAACAGCAAGCTTACCCATGAAGTTTTTATTCAACATGACGGGGTCTCCTTCTATTAATATTAGCCGCATGTC
This sequence comes from Clostridiales bacterium DTU074, assembly GCA_001513075.1. GTDB lineage: Bacteria > Bacillota > Clostridia > Caldicoprobacterales > Caldicoprobacteraceae > DTU074. The sequence goes on from LFSE01000107.1 coordinate 2,003, forward strand.
CTTTAGCGGCTGGCTTCCCGTTCAACCCCCCTATACCTTAAAACAGCTTCCCCCGATGAATTCCCTTAGAATAGATGTATTGGGGACCTCAGCCGCATCCAATTCCAGGAAGTATTTCATAAACTTCTTTAAACGATTTACCTCCAAATAATACGGGCTATCGGGAGATACTGAATCCAGCAAAGGTTCAATAAACGGCTTCAACACGGCCAATTCATAGGTCAATGCTGAATTAAACATGATATCAGCCTGCTCCTGATAGGGGAAAATGTATTTTTCTTCCCCCCTGCGCACCGATGGCCACATGTTCAGCGTATCTTCAATCGATGCACCCCTGAACTGATAATCACGCACGATCCTGCGAATCAGGCGACCATCGGTAGTTGGAATTCGGTTATGGTCATCTATGTTAAGCTGAGTTAGCGCACTGATGTATATCTTGTATTTGTTCCGTTTTGGTATCATGGCCGTCAGCTCTTCATTTAAGCCATGAATTCCCTCAATTATGATAGGCTGGTTGTCATCAATCCTGATCCTGTGTCCCCGGTATTCCCGCTCCCCCTTTTCAAAATTGAAATAGGGTATTTCAACCTCCTGACCTTGAATGATCCTGGTCATATGTTCATTAAACAGCTCAATGTCAATTGCTTTTATTGATTCAAAATCCCTCTCACCATCCTCATTTATGGGTATATCCTCCCTATGCAAAAAGTAGTTGTCTATCGATATGGGTATGGGCCTCATACCGTTTACCATAAGCTGTATGCGCAATCTCTGAGCAAAAGTGGTCTTGCCGGAAGAGGACGGACCAGCGATAATTATTAAATGGATCCTGTCGCGCTGAGCAGCAATTTCATCGGCTATCCGGGCAATCAGCTTTTCATGCCGGGCTTCGCACACCCTGATAATATCTCCGATCTTCCCATTCTTAATCATATCATTAAGATCAGCAACATTTTCTACTCCAAGCTGCATCCCCCATTTTTCAGCTTCACGGAAAATCCTTGACAGCTTGGGATTGTCCACAGGTTCGGGCAAAGCATAGGGGTTTTCCGTCACGGGATAGCAGATAATTATTCCCGGCAGATAGAATTGCAGCTCAAACATGTCTATATAGCCGGTGCTCGGAACCATATAGCCAAAAAGGTAATCCACCATCCAGCCGCAGCGGTATAAATTGATCGTTTCTTCCGGCCGGTAATCCAGTATCTTCAATTTGTCATAGAATTTCATATCCCGGAAAATTTGTTTGGCTTCTTCCTTATTTGTCCTAAACCTTTCAAAAGGTTCATCCCGCGCAACTATTTCCCTCATTCTCCGTTCTATTCTGCTTACCTGCCTCGGAGACAGGGTAAAATCTCCATGCACCTCACAATAAAGGCCTTTATTCATCGAGTGTTCCACCACAACCCTGCAGTCAGGAAACAGCTCCCTGCATGCCCGGATGAATATAAAGGTCAGGCCACGAAGATATACTCTCTCACCATCCTTGGTAGATAAATCAATGAACTCAACCTGACAGTCTTTATCCAATACCTGGGTCAACTCACTCATTCTGTTGTTAACTTTGGCTGCCACAATCCTGGCGGCATATTTATCTGTATATTGACGGCTTAATGCCTCCAATGTTATACCCTTTGGAAAAGTTTTGGTCTCATTCCTTACAGTTACCTTTATTGTTTCTCCCATCCGTCCTGTATCCTCCTTTGAGCCCAGAAGAACATATTTGCCAAGCATATAAAAGGCATGCCGTTTAAGCACGCCTTTTATTTTTCATCCATGCTACAGAATTACTACGGCCTATAGTAGATGATTCCCTGTATCGGTCGATAATAATCATGGGCAATTACTTTTGTCCAAACCTTTTTTCCATTCTCATAATAGGTTTTATAGCTGGTAACCTTATAACCATTTCTGGATTTTACATGTTCCACCTGCCCACCGGGCTGTTTGACGTACTTGCCGCTTTTATCCAGTATCCGTTTGGGTGCCGGTGCAGCAACCACTGACGTGACGGTAGAACTACAGGTTATATAGCCGTTGTTCGGGAATTTCTCGCCGTAAATCTCCACATAGACATTATTTCCGCTGGAAAAGGTTCGAATGAAAATGGGGGTATCCTTATTGTTCCTAAACTTCAAGTCCACACCACCGTATGACACCGTAGCATCCAGCCCAATAGGAACGTAGGCTATCGGGAAAGAATGATGGTATCGCTCTACAATCTCTAGATCGGCTCTGAGGGCAGCGTTGTAAATAGTGCTTGATGCCTGGCATACACCGCCACCATAGTCATCCTGCAGACTTTTATCCGGCATGATAACCGGAGCTGACCTGAAACCCCTCTTTGCAGTCCTGGGACCTACCACCTCATTGAATGAAAACACTTCTCCCGGATCCAACCTGTACCCGTTTACCTTGCTGAGGGCTAAACGCACATTGTGCTTACGATCCGCCGTACTTGTGGCCACACTGGTGGAAAACTGAGCAATCCTGTAAGTGGCTTTTTGTAAGTGGGCTTTTGTTATTTTAGCCGGAACATCCTCCGGGGACAGCACCACCTGGCAGTATTCCTCGTTCTTCATTTTTTCCACCAAATCGCTGTACAGACTTTCCACATCCAGTTTCAAGCCAGGTTTTTCTTCAATGATCTCAAATTTATTCTCCCTATCCGGATAAAACTTAATATCAGCATCAACCGGATCATAGTTAATTTCCTGGGCAATTGCTTCCAGCTTACTCTTAACCAGACTCATATTGTAAAACAGGGAAGTTTTTAATCTTATTCCGTTAGCAGCTATTTCCATAACCCTGTTGTATCGTTCTTCCAATTCCCCTTCTCTTGCTATTCCATAGGCCTGGCTTATCTTTTTGTCCCAATCAATGTAAGCTCCTACATCCTTATATGTCAACTCCCACCGCTTATCGTTATGTATAAGCTCGAACCGGATCTTCTCCAGGCTCTCCCTTGCCCTTTCAGCTAATACCTGCTTTGCTTCCTCAACAGACATCCCACCCAGGTGGACATCATCCACCCATATTCCCTCATAAATGGTGGGTACTTCCACAACTGCCTTCATATGCTGGACCCATTTTTGATGCTCGATTCGGTTCTTTATCTCGTATCCGGCATAAGCGCCTATGCCCAGCAATAAGGGTAGAATTATACATAATACAACAATAAGCCTTCGTCTTTTTCTTGGCCGGGAATCTGCGGGAACAACCTTAGCAGCCTTTACATAAATTTCTCCCATATACTATTCCTCCGTACCCCTTTAATTTTAAAATCCTTTATTTATTCGTTTTATAAAACGATAGCATATTCTCCATAAAAAGCCAGAACAATAGTATTAAAAAATACTAACAAAAGTATTACATCCGTTTTTTGTCCTCATCCTCTTCGCTTTTCCCAAAATTGATCATGGTCAAGGCATAGTGACGAAGTTTATTATATACCTTCTCATGAACAGTATCCTTCTCAAAAAATCCGTTTTCAAGCTTCTTGCCAGCCGGCAGCCCCATCAGTATTTCAATGCCTTCGTCCACATGTTTAATAGGATAGATATGGAATTTACCCTCTTCCACGGCCTTTATGACTTCATCCTTCAGCACCAAATTCTTAATATTCTGATACGGAATGATCACACCCTGTTCCCCGGTTAAACCTCTGGCTTTGCACAGCTGGAAAAATCCCTCAATTTTATAGGTTACACCACCAACAGGCTGTATCTCACCCTTTTGATTGATGGAACCGGTAACTGCAATTCCTTGTTTTATGGGGACTTCAGCCAGGCTGGAGAGTATGGCATAAAGCTCCGCACTGGAAGCACTGTCGCCCTCAACCCCGATGTACAGCTGTTCAAAAGTGATATTGGCGGATAAGGCCAGAGGGATCTCCTGGGCATACTGTTCACCTATATAAGCACTCAATATCATAACACCCTTGCTGTGAACATTTCCGCTCATTTCCACCTCCCTCTCTATGTTGACGATACCGCTTCGCCCCATAAAGGTGGTGGCCGTTATTTTTGAGGGTTTGCCAAATATATAATCACCCATGTGAATTACCGACAGACCGTTGATCTGCCCAACAGCCTCGCCGTCCACCTTTACCATGATGATATCCTTTTCAAGAAGCTCCATCAATTTCTCATCGTATTTGTTTGATCTATACTCCTTTTCGGCAATGGCCCTTTTGACATCCCGGGCGGTAACAAGGCTGTTGCCGGCTATTTCAGCCCAGGTATTGGCTTCAACCAGTATCTCTACTATATCGTTGAATCGCGTGGAGAACTTCTCCTGGCTCTCCACCAAACGGCAGGCGTAATCTGCCACGCTTAAAACAGCATCCTTGCTGAAATGCCGTAAATTCTCCCGGCGGCAATATCCGCTGATGAATTTTGCCAGGCTTAGGACATTATGTTCGTTTGCCTCCATCTCATCGTCAAAATCCACCTTAACCTTAAAGAGCTTTCCAAAATCCTCATCCAGCTGGTGAAGAAGCTGAAACAGCAGATTGCTACCCACCAGAATCACCTTTATATCAATGGGAATGGGCTCGGGTTTTAAGCCGGACATGCTGATTAGCCCCCACTGGTCCCTTAGATTCTCAATGGTGATTGCCCCGGTCTTAAGAACCTTCTTTAGCCCTTCCCACATAAAGGGGACGCTCAAAACATCCTTGGCCTGAAGGATCAGGTAACCACCGTTGGCCATGTGAATTGCCCCCGGCTTGATCATGGTAAAATCAGTGACCACGGTGCCCAACTTATTTTCATATTCCAAGCTCCCGAAAAGAGTGCTGTAAGTTGGGGTATATTCAATTACAACCGGTGCGCCTTCCCTTTCGTTGTTATCAACCAGGAGATTCACCTTGTATTTGGAGTGTGCCGCCCCTGCCCCCCTTCTAAATGCCTGAACAAAGGGGTTTTCTTCCGAGGGCTCGCTCTCCTTAAAACTACCTATGCTTTCCAGAACATCCCGCATGAGATCTTCCAGATACTTCAGTATCTTGGGATGGGATGCGTATTTCTTCTTCATGTCTTCGATGTGAATAGCCACCGCAAAGGTCCCTATCCTGTTTTCCAGCTCCCGTACCTTATTTTTTGATTCCTTTTCCAGCTCCTTTATTTTGCGCATCACTTCAACAGCCTGCAGCTGGATCTGCGTTAATTTTTCATTTATGCTCTTCTTGGTCTCCTCGTCCAGCTGATTGTATTCATCCTCTCCCATAGGCTGCCCATCAATAATGGGCGAAAAATAGATTCCGCCGCTGGAGGTATTTACCTGAAACCCCTGTTCCCTGGAATATTCGCTGAACTTGTTGAAAAGCTCATTCTTCTTTTCCTGCATCTCCTTATATATAAGGGTCTTCTCGTTTTCGTATTCGTCTCCGCTGAAAGCTTTTGAGATCTCGGCCTTCAAATCCTCTATCAGCTCTTCCATGTCGCGGCAGAATTCCTTGCCCTTTCCGCTGGGAAGCCTTATAGCCACGGGTTGCTCGGGGTTTTCAAAATTGTATACATAGCACCAGTCATCGGGTACCGGCTTTTCTCTGGCAATTTGGGAAATATACTCCCTGGCATAGGTGGTTTTGCCGCTCCCGCTTATTCCGGCCATATAGATATTGTAGCCAGGATTTTTTATTTGGATGCCAAACTCCATGGCCTTTACCGCCCTTTCCTGGCCGATTATTCCTCGCAACGGTTCCAGCTCTTCGGTTGTTTCAAAGCTCAAACAGGATGATAAAGATGACCAGTCCCTTTTAAGCTGTTTATAATCAAGTTCCCTAATCTTTCCCATAACAACCTCCTGTAATGATGCTATGTTCTTATTAACCAATATATTCATCCGTTAAACAACAGGATATATACAATATTATTAATATTTCACCCCTTATATTATATAAACAAAAGCGAATTTTTTACAAGAAATTGCCTATTCACAATGTGCCTTGAAAATATAAAATGAATGCCAACAGGGTTATACGGTGTTGCTCCGGCACAACAAACAATGATATAATGGGCTTGATAAAATTTCGTTATAAAGGAAAATGGAGGGATTTGTGTGAAGCTGTTTAATGGATTGGGGATGCATCTTGGCAATCTTTCACGTCTGTCACATGCCAAAACCCGTTCCATCAGCCCCGAGAATTTCACAGGAGAAAAAGGCGGGGGTGCAAAAGCGGAAGAGGGAACGGGTGCATCGGCTGCAAGGGATCTGGGAAAGGGATGGAAAATATCCCCGTCAGTTAGAATCATGCCAGGGGAGACATTTGTCCTTGCAGATATTGAGGGCCCCGGAGCCATCCAGCATATATGGATGACCCCAACCGGTCACTGGCGCCACAGCATTCTGCGCATATACTGGGATGACCAGACCATCCCCTCTGTGGAATGCCCGGTAGGTGATTTTTTTGCATGTGGCTGGGGTGAATACGCCCAGGTTTCCTCTTTAGCTGTATGTGTAAATCCGGGCAGCGCCTTTAATTGTTACTGGGAAATGCCCTTTAGAAAAAGGTGCAAAATGACCATGACCAATATAGGTCTTGAAGAAATGGTTCTTTACTACCAAATCGATTACACGCTGACCGATGTGCCTGACGATGCGGCATACTTCCATGCCCAGTTCCGCAGAAAAAATCCACTGCCCTATAAGGATGTATACACCATTCTTGACGGCGTTAAGGGACACGGCCATTATGTGGGTACATACATGGCCTGGGGGGTCAATAACAACGGCTGGTGGGGCGAAGGCGAGATCAAATTCTATATAGACGGGGATAATGAGTACCCAACGATATGCGGCACCGGCACCGAGGACTACTTCTGCGGATCCTACAACTTCGAAAACAGAAAAACCCATCAGTATCAGGAATTTACCACACCGTATTCCGGTTTACCGCAGGTTATACGTCCTGATGGGCTTTACCGTTCCCAGATGAGATTTGGCCTTTACAGGTGGCATATCATGGATCCAATACGCTTTGAAAAGGATTTGAAGGTCACCATCCAGGCATTGGGCTGGCGTTCGGGTGGAAGATACCTCCCCCTTCAGGATGACATAGCTTCGGTGGCATACTGGTATCAAACCCTTCCTACCGCTGAATTTCCACCTCTTCCGGACAGTGATTATCTCGAAGTGATTTAACCCGATCCTCTAATAAATATAAAATAAATAATAGAACTGCCAGAATAAATTTTTGCAGAAGACAGCTTACAAAAACGGCGAATGTACATCGGTGTCCTGCAATATAAAGCAGGTACCGGTCTGACCATTCGCCGTTTTTTGCCTTACGCTGGGTTATATCACCTTGACAAGCTCCTCTATTGGCTTTCTGGGCTTTTCTTCAGGACGCTGGTCGGCATAGCCAATCGGAACCAATATGGGGATTTCCATTTTTGAATCTATCTCCAATATCTCCCTTACCGCATCCCTCTCAAACCAGCCAACCCAGCAGGTCCCCAGCCCTTCATTGGTTGCCGCCAAAACCATATGATCAACGGCTATAGCCGTATCAAAAGCCCTGCCCGGTTCACAGCAGGCTACCATTAAAACGGGGGCATCGTATAAAAAGTCCTGATGACACGCCCGCCGTACTATCTCGTGCCTGGTATTTTCATCCTTAACGAATATAAACTTATATGGCTGGCGGTTGTTGCCGGAAGGTGCTAGCCGTAAAGCCTGAAAAAGCTTCTCCAGCTTCTCATCCGGTATCGGATCCTTTTTATACTTCCTGATAGCCCGTCTTTTGGATATCACTTCCATAAAATCCATTCCCATCATCCTTTCCCAATTATCTGAGATAATTTGATTTATTCTGCCCACCGCATACTTCGCTGTACCGCTCTCTTCCAACCGCTATACTTATCCTCCCTGTCCTCATCGCTCATATCGGGACTAAAGATCGTATCCTCATGACACAGTTCCTTTAGCTCATCCCTGTTTTTCCAAAGGCCGGCTGCCAATCCGGCCAAAAAAGCGGCGCCTTGGGCGGTTACTTCAATATTCCTTGGTCTGATGACCGGCACTCCCAGCATATCGGCCTGAAACTGCATGAGGAAATTGTTGACACATGCCCCCCCGTCTACTTTCAGAACCTTTATCGGTATGCCGGAATCCTGCTGCATGGCCTCTACTACATCCCTGGTCTGATAGGCAATTGATTCCAATGCAGCCCTGACAATGTGAGAGCGATTGGTACCCCGGGTTATTCCTATAATGGTGCCCCTGGCATACATATCCCAGTAGGGGGCACCCAAGCCCGCAAAAGCAGGCACCAGATAAACACCGTTGGTATCCCGTACCCGGGAGGCAAGTTCTTCGCTCTGTGCAGCATTATCTATCAGCTTTAACTCATCCCTGAGCCATTGAACAGCCGCACCGGCGACAAATACGCTGCCCTCCATGGCATACTCAACGGTCCCGTCCAGCCCCCATGCAATGGTGGTCAACAGGTTGTTACGTGATGTTATTGGTTCATTTCCGGTGTTCATGAGAATAAAACACCCGGTTCCGTATGTATTTTTGACCATTCCCTTCTCGTAGCAGACCTGTCCGAAGAGGGCCGCCTGCTGATCCCCGGCTACTCCGGTGATGGGAATTTCCCTCCCAAAGAGTTTGGGATCGGTAACCCCGAAGAAACCGCTGGAATCCTTTACTTCAGGCAGCAAACAACGTGGGATGTCTAATTCGTCCAGCATTTCATCATCCCAGCACAGGTCCTTTATGTTGTACAGCATGGTCCTTGATGCGTTGGTATAATCGGTGGCGTGGACCCTGCCACCGGTAAGCTTCCATATAAGCCACGTATCCATCGTGCCGGCAATAAGCTCTCCCCTCTCGGCCATTTCCCTAACCCCATCAACATGGCGGAGGATCCAGGCTAGCTTGGTTGCCGAAAAATAAGCATCTATAACCAGACCGGTTTTATCCCTGATTCTGCCTTCCAGGCCTTTCTGCTTCAGCTCTTCGCACATACCGGCCGTCCTTCTGCACTGCCAGACGATGGCATTGGATACGGGTTTTCCGGTATGGCGGTTCCATATCATAACCGTCTCCCTCTGATTAGTAATTCCTATAGCCGCAACATCATCTATTGATATACCGCCGGTTATTAATACCTGGTTCAGCACATCCAGTTGACACTGCCAAATCTCTTCAGGATTGTGTTCAACCCAGCCGGGTTGGGGATAAATCTGCCTGAACTCCCTTCCCGCCTGAGCAACCATCCTGGCCGACTGATCAAATATTATAGCTCTGCAGCTTGTTGTCCCCTGATCCAATGCAATTACATATTCTTGTTTCACACCCGTTACCCCCTCCTATTATATTAACTCCCAGAGCTCCTTTTTGCTGGTTGAGACCGCCAGAGCCCCTGCGCTTAATGCATTGATTATATCCTGCTTGCTGGTAATCATACCTCCGGCAATTATGGGCTGATGAATTTTCTGTTTTAATTCTTTAATGGCTTTAGGTATGATCCCCGGCATTACCTCAACAAAATCAGGATTATAGCTTCGTACAATATTTATGCCGCTTTCAAAGGAAAGTGAATCAACTAAAAACAGCCGTTGAACCGTTATAAGCCCTATTTCTCCGCCGTATTTCAATAAATTATTCCTGGTTGACAGTATGCCATGGGGGTTTATTCTTTGCCTGATATAGTCAATGGCTGCCGAATTTTTCCCCAAACCCTCTATCAGATCGGCGTGCACAAATACCTTTTTCCCCGAATCCTTCAGCCTTTCCACGATCCCTTCGATCTCCAGAATATTGCTGGATAATAAAAATACAACTTTTACCCTTGATTTAACAACCTCATCTAAGAGCTCGGTGTGGTGTAAGGCGGCGATAATGGGGCTTTCCTCAAGACATTCTGTAATAGCGATCATATCTGTTTAAATCTCCCCTTTATAAAATGAAAAGATGTGTATGCCTTAATGATGTTAAATACGAACAGGATGCCTTATGATAAGATTATATCAAAAACAGAGCCTGTCTACAACAACATCAAATAATACTCCGTCAACAGACTCTGAGCCTTTTTGCAGGCTGATTTCCATAAATATTATAAATAACAAAAAACTATATGGCTTGGCGAATAACACTGCCAAGCCATATAGTCAGTCGTTATGTGGTAGCCCCTAGGGGAATCGAACCCCTGTTTCCGCCGTGAGAGGGCGGCGTCCTAGGCCACTAGACGAAGGAGCCATATAAAATGGCTGCGGAACTAGGATTCGAACCTAGACTATATGATCCAGAGTCATATGTGCTACCGTTACACCATTCCGCAGCGCAGTATTCATTCTCAACTTGCAAAATAGATTATACCACATGAAGCTAAAATGTCAAGCATATATTTTTTCTTTTATAGGAATATAAGCCCTCAACAGTGTGAGGGCTTATATTCCTCCCATGATGCCGTTTTCTCTACGATTTTATTACCCGCTTCACAGCAGGTGGGTGACCTATTGCCTGTATCTGCCTTCCATTCGAGATGGCCTGACATTATCCAGGCAAACCCGGTCTCCCGTATACACTCTGTGGGTTAAAACCGATAGAGATTCACGAACATCCCAGGACAAATTATACAAATTCCTATTGTTTTCGCATTTATATAGTAATATAAATAACGCATGTTTTCAATGGGTAATATTATCCAAATACAAAAAAAACAGTAGCTCAGAATGCTTATAACCGCAAAAGCTCAATAATACTGGCTTTTTCATGATCTCGCCCTTTAATTGCTCGATTTTTTTATAAATACATATATTATACTTTTGCTAGATTTGAATTGGTTGTACAGCCCTGTGTTCCCATGTACCGCACATTTCGCAATAATACAGATGTACACACAGATGATCGCCTATTGTAACATCATTGTTCATATCAATGCTAAAGCTTTCCCTGTCCATATATGGACTGTATTGCCCTTTAATATCCTCCTTCCTGCCTTCTTCAGTCATCCGCCTTCCGCACTTAAGACAGAACACGTGCATCGGTGTCATACCATTACACAAAGGACACAGCCGAGCCATATATCCTTCCTCACGTCTGGTCAATTCCGGTTAACACTTCATCAAATATGATACACCGTCCGTTATTCCAATGTATACATCCATCACAGCTTATCACTTGTTCTTCCGTATCAACACTTTCACTCAGTGCAGCCATTTTGGAACGGTATTCCGGACATACCGAGGCTACGTATCTCTTCTGTTCCATGCTGGGTGATTCTTTGAATTCCACTGCATATACCCTCCCGCTATTTAAATTCCTCTTATATTATCTCTCTTTACAATGAGAATATGCAAATTTATGGGATTCAAATCCCGGTACTAGGCCATCCTTTTTTCTTCAATTCTTTCCTGGCTCCCGGCCCATTTTCCGCATCTTCCCCCCCAAAGCGCCACCGTTGCTCCATCCGAAGTCAGCCGGATTATCTCGCAATAATTCGGACATCCGTTGCATTCAAAGCTTTCTGAGTGAAACTCGTTTTGTAATATGCGATCAAACCCCCTAAATTTGCTCTTATTTCCGCCCGCATGCTGTTTAGACAGCATTGCCGCTCCAATCGCTCCCATTACATCAAAGTGTGTCGGAACTACAACCGGACATCCCAGTGCATCCTCAAAAGCCTTGCGTATACCCACATTGGCTGCAACTCCCCCCTGAAAGACCACTTTAGGCAGAATTTCCTTTCCTTTGCCCACGTTATTCAGATAATTCCTGACAAGGGCCTCGCATAAACCCCTTACAATATCCTCGCAACAGCATCCCATCTGTTGCTTATGAATCATATCGGACTCTGCAAACACGGCGCATCGACCGGCTATCCTGACGGGAGACCTTGATTTCAGGGCCAATTCCCCAAACCGTTCAATGGGAATGTTCAGGCGTGCGGCCTGCCGATCAAGAAACGAGCCCGTTCCGGCTGCACAAACCGTATTCATCGCAAAGTCCGATACAACCCCGTCCCTTAACAGAATTATCTTCGAATCCTGTCCCCCGACCTCGATGATGGTTCTTGCATCCGGTTCAAAGGCCAATACAGCAACTCCGTGGGCAGTAATCTCGTTTTTGACAACGTCTGCTCCAAGAACGGCTGCTGCCAACTGACGTCCGCTGCCCGTCGTCCCAACGCCTTTTATTTCAACATTGGCCGGCAGCAGCGATGCCATACGCCCCACAGCTTCCTTGAGAATTTGTATGGGTTTCCCTTCCGTTCGCATGTATATCTTTTCCAACACATTACCATTCCCATCAATTGCAACCACATTTATGCTGACCGAGCCGACATCAACCCCCAGATAGACTTGGCTTTTTCTCACCTGTACGATTCCTCCTTTGTTCCAGCAGATCTATAAAGGCCTCAAGTCGTGTAAAATATCCTGCTTCCCCGGTCATCTCATCCACCACCAACGTCATGATGGGCACCCCGTAATCCTCATAAACCCTCGGAAGTATGCTTTCGGCCACTATCTCGGGCATGCAGCCAAAGGGCATGACCTGAATAATACCATCAAGCTTATTTTGGGAAAAGTGTATTGAATTGGCTACGGTTTGCCAGGCATGTCCTCCTACACATAAACCAAGATACGGTTCAGCCTTTTTTAGTATTCTTCTGTGATGCAGCCTGTATCCCATATCAAGGGACAGATGAATTTTAACCCATTCGTTCAGGGTAAGGCTTCTGTACACTTCCACACCCAGCCGGCCCAGCTTCTTTTCTATATTCAGATTTACAAACGGCTCAATCAGGGTATAGATTTCTCCTACCAAACCCACCTTCAGAGGAAACACACCGGTTTTTTCCTCAATGCTTTCTAAAATGCCCTTATACTTCCTGATAGTTTCAAGTATCTCATAGCTGCCATAACATTTAATCACTTCCCGTTCAAAAGCGTACAGACGGCTGTCGGTTTCTCCACTGTTTGCCTCCCTGGCACGCTTCTTTAACCCTATTTCCAAAAGTTCATCGGCTTCTTCCACAATGATGGATGCCTTTTTGAATGCACGGGCTACATTCAGCCACGAATTCCTCCCGGCAACCCTTTTTATTCGCTGAATGAATTCCCTGTAGCCGGTATCGGGGGGATCAAATATGATTATATCTATATCATATCCCAAATCATTGAGTATCTCCTTCTGCACCACCCCATAGTAGCCAAACCGACAGGGACCGCAGCTTCCGGACAGCAATATGGTATCGGTTCCCCTTTGTATGCTTTCAATATAATTCCCAATGTTTATTTTTAATGGCAGGCACGCCATTTCGGGAGACAGCCTCGTTCCTATCTCGAGAGTCTTTTTGGTGATGGGAGGCGGAATTATCACCTCCACACCAAGATCATCCAGAAGGCCTTTAGCCGCCAGATACACTTGCCCCATATGGGGAAAGGTGACCTTCATGTGCTCTCCTCCATTCGATCATATCAATAAACGCTTCCAAACGCGTATTGAATCCTGCATGTCCGGTATGCTCATCAACGGTTATTAAGGTGTATGGGATTTTATACTGCCTCTGGTTGTATCTGTGCAGAAGCTCTATGATGAAAGAATCAATACCACAGGCAAAGCTGGATAAAAGAATGATGCCGTCCACCATACGCTTTTCCAGCATGGTCAGCCCGCTCCCCAACAGCTTTTTGCCGTAACTCCAGAACAGTTTTTTCGGCAATCGCTCACATGCCCTTTGTATGCAAGCGTCTTCTATGTTCTCCGGTACCACCACCCGGTATCCCATATTCCTAAGCTTGGAAATAATCTGCATGCTGACATACTGATCATAGAGCAAATAGGGATGTCCAATCAGGCCCACAACCCCTTTATAATTGCCCGCATTATGCTCCCGTTTCAATTCAAGTATGTCCAGGGGCGTCTTTCCCTGTTTTAAAAGTCTGTCGTATTCTCTCTGTTTGGAACAGGCCAGATTAAAGGCTTTAAGGGCCACTGAGGAACTGCCGGTCAATCTTTTGCCGGTATCGATATAAGCCATATATGCATTTTTTATATTCTTATGAGCGTTATAATCCAACACCAGCACATCCGGCAATCCTCGTATTGAACTCTTTATCATTTCCGGCAAACCGATAAATTTGGGGCATATGAACTCACCCGGATTTATGCTTGTTAACCTGGGAACGAATATAATATCCACTTCACCCAAAAGGTCTACGACATGCCCGTGAAACAGCTTAACAGGCAGGCATGCATCATCCACGCAGTTCATTACCCCATTGTCCAGGATAAGCTTTGAAGTATTCCGGGACACAAGGGTCTCGCATCTCAGAATTTCGAAAAAATATTTCCACAGCGGGTAGTAGGTATAATACATCAGGGCCTTTGGAATACCTATCTTCAAACCAACGGCTCCTTTCCGGTAAAATTGCCAAAACCTCCTCATATTCATATATTATTGACAAAATTGTTTTGGATTATAAACCACCCCATAATCTATTGGCAATGTGCACAAAAAAACCAGGCCTGAAAAAGGCAATATAGATGAATAATTGCTAAATTTTTGAAAAGTATTGCTTAAACCGGAAAAATGTTATATACTGAAATAAAATATACCGAACAAAAATTCCGTAAAGGGGGATGAGTTCCGTGAAAACTGTAAATATTAAGCTTTCGTTGGCAGAAAATGTGAAGAAATTTGTCAACATCGTCAGCAAGTATCCATATGAGATAGACCTGCGTTCCGGGCGTCATGTAGTGGATGCCAAGTCAATTCTTGGTATATTCAGTTTAGACTTAAGTAAACCGATAACAGTTGAGATATATTCCGATGATTGTGATGACCTGCTTGAGGAAATAAAGGAATATAAAATATAATATAAAAAGAACACCTTTCAGGTGTTCTTTTTATAGCCTTCCGGTTTAACTGAGGTGAAGTCATGTCAGAAAAAGCCATAAACACAGCAGATAACAAGCTAGCGATACTCTACTATGTTCATAGCCTGGATATCCCACTGACCAATACCCAGGTCACCCAATTTTTTTTGGAAAACGATATTATGAATTATTTTGATCTCCAGCAGCTTCTTGGACAGCTGGTATCCAGCGACCATCTCACCTGCCTGGAAACCGGCCATAAATCCTTTTACAGCATAACCGAAAAAGGCAGGAAAACCCTGCATCTTTTTCTTGATCATATCCCAAAGTGGCTACGCCATGCGATTAATGTTTATGCTACGCAAAACCGCCACAGGTTCAAAAGGGAAAATCAGATTACAGCTGAATATAAGCGGGTTTCCAGTAAAGAATACCAGGTAATCTGCCGTGTCATGGAAAATGATATTGTCCTCATCGATCTAAGGTTAAGCGTGACCGATAGAAAACAAGCAAGGATTATCTGCAACAACTGGGATACCAAAGCTCCGGAGATATATAAATTCATTGTGCAGCAGCTGACCGTGTGATTCTACCATATTCATCACGCTTCATATCCCCTTGGATTCCATCCGGATATCTCTTTTAATTCGCCGTAAAGCTCTTTTTCCCTGTCGCTTATTTCCGCGGGAACAACGATCCTTATCCTGATATAAAGATCTCCCCTTTTCCCCCGTCTGTCCTTGTATCCTATACCGGGGATCCTCAGTTTTTTGCCGGTTGAAGTCCCCGGTGGTATTTTAACGGATAACTTTCTGCCGTCAAGAGAGTGAACCGTTATGGTGGCACCCAATACCGCCTCCCAGGGTAAAACCGGCACATCCTGTATTATATCAAGCCCCTGCAGCTCCAGCCCTTCCTCATTTTTTATACGGACGGTAACAAGCAAATCACCGCCGTTCAGCCCCTGTCCCTTCAACCTTATCTTATCTCCGTCAAGAATACCCGCAGGAATTTTCATTCTGATCCGCCTTTTAGAGCCATCAGGCCAGCTGATGGACAATACCCTGTGACAACCGTTGAAGGCCTGATCCAAACCTATCTCCACACTGGCTTCCATATCCTGCTCCACCTGAGCGGTTCCTGCACCTTTAAAACCTCCCGTAAAACTGCCGAAGGGATTGCGCTGCCGATTTAATCCCTCCAGAATGCTGTTCAAATCCAATCCGTTTTCTCCAAAAAACATTTCAAAGAAATCGCTGAAGCCACTGTCTCCTGTAGTATATGTCCTTCTATGCCATCCAAACTGGGACGGATCAAAGCTGGTACCATTTTGGAAATCATAATAACTGCCGAATGTATCATATTTTTTCCGCTTTTCTTCATCTCCCAGTACCTGGTATGCTTCATTTATCTCCTTAAATTTTTGTTCGGCCTCCTTGTCCCCCGGATTTGCGTCTGGATGATATTTCTTGGCCAATCGCCGATATGCCTTTTTTATCTCGTCCTGCGTTGCATTCCTGGATACACCCAGTATCTTATAGTAGTCCTTATACTCCATAGACAGTCTTCCTTACAGGTAAAACCCTTTCCTCATTGACCATCTCTGACCTTATTGTATCACCATATGCTCACATGCACAATACTCATTTTAAGTGTTCCCTTCTTAAACTTTGTGGTCATACCATATTCATTCTTTATAGAAAACCGTCCATGCTAGCGAGAGCAGAAAAAAACCATTCCCATCAAAAGGAATGGTTTTTAGCTCATATAAGATTAGCGGGCAGAGCCGGCAGACCCGCCCGCCAGAAACTACTCTATATTAGTGACCTCATATCCGGCATCATATACGGCAGTTTTAAACATCTCATCATCTACGTCATGAGCCAGCTCTACGACGGCGTGTTTTCCATCAAGATCCACCCTGACCGATTTAACACCCGGTATCTCCTCCAGCGCTTTGGTAACCCGGTTTACGCAGTGCATACAGGACATACCTTCTATGAATACTTTTTTCTTCATGGCAATTATCTCCTTTCATTTATTCAATGGCTTAAACATTCTCAACCTCAGGGCATTGCTCACAACCGACACCGAACTGAATGCCATGGCTCCGGCCGCTATCATGGGATTCAGCAGCGGACCCCCAAACAGATGAAGCAAACCCGCTGCCACAGGTATGCCGGCTGAATTATAGGCAAAAGCCCAGAACAGATTCTGCTTAATATTCCTTATGGTAGCTTTGCTTAGCTGTATTGCAGCAGAAACATCCATCAGGTCGCTTCTCATCAGCACAATATCGGCTGACTCCATAGCCACATCGGTGCCCGATCCAATGGCAATTCCCACATCTGCCTGGACTAATGCGGGAGCGTCATTGATACCATCCCCCACCATAGCAACCATTCTGCCCTCTGCCTGGAGTTTTTTCACTTGGTCAGCCTTATCCTGGGGCAACACTTCGGCCAGGACCCGATCAATGCCCACCTGTCTGGCAATGGCTTCGGCAGTTCTCCTGTTATCTCCGGTGAGCATAACAACCTCGATATTCATTCTATGAAGCGCTTCTATGGCCTTCCGGCTGCTGGCTTTGATAACATCGGCAACGGCTATTATGCCGGCCAGCTTCCCATCTACAGCAACAAACATGGGTGTCTTGCCTTCCCCGGCCAATCTGTCGGCCTCATCCTGCAGTGGGATTTCGATATTTCTGTCATCCATAAGCTTTTTGTTGCCCAGAAGGATTTTCTTATCCTGTATAACCACCTCTATACCATGCCCCGGTATGGCTTCAAAGCCATCGGCCTTTATTAGCTCCATATTCCTCTCCATGGCGCTGTTGACAATGGCTTCACCGAGGGGATGTTCAGAGCCAACCTCCGCTGAAGCTGACAGTTGCAGGAGTTCATCCCCACTTATAACGCCGCTGGTGACGATGTCGGTCACCCTGTGTTTGCCTTCGGTAATGGTTCCGGTTTTATCCAGTATAACGGTATCAACTTTATGGGCAGTTTCCAGTGCTTCCCCACTCTTTATCAGTACACCGTATTCCGCTCCCTTACCCGTTCCTACCACAATAGCCGTAGGTGTTGCAAGACCCAGGGCACAGGGGCATGCTATAACCAGCACCGATATGAAAATTGTCAGTGAAAAGACTGCTGATTCTCCCGACAGGGCCCATGCCGCAGCTGCAATAACAGCAATGACAATTACTATGGGTACAAAATATCCTGATATGACATCGGCCAGCTTTGCTATCGGCGCCTTTGAGCCCTGGGCATCTTCCACCAGCTTTATAATCTGGGCCAGGGTTGTATCCTTGCCTACCCTGGTTGCCCTGAACCTTATGGTGCCGTTTTTGTTAATGCTTCCCCCGACAACCCTGCTTCCGGGATTCTTCTCAACGGGAATGCTTTCACCCGTTAGCATGGATTCATCAACCGATGTTCTACCTTCAATTACCTCACCGTCAACCGGGATTCTTTCGCCCGGCCTGACAAGCACTATATCCCCTGCCTCAACCTCTTCAATCGGAATAACGATCTCCTCACCATCATGAATTACCACAGCCGTCTTTGGTGAGAGCCCCATCAGCTTCTTTATTGTTTCGGAGGTCTTGCCCTTAGATATGGCTTCCAGATATCTGCCCAGAAGAATTAATGAAATGATGACTCCGGCCGTTTCAAAATATAAATCCATGGCGTATCGACTATCTCCGCCAGCTATCCGGTATAATGCATAAATGCCGTACAGAATTGCAGCGCTTGTACCTATGGCTATCAGCGAATCCATGTTGGGCGCCCGTCTAAACAGCCTGCTAAATCCCACCGTATAGAATTTGTACCCCACCGCCACTATGGGAACCGTAAGCAGGAGCTGAACCATCCCGAAGTTAAAAGGGTGTACCTCGGGCAAAATTATTCTCGGAAGCGGCAGCCCCAGCATATGTCCCATAGCCACATATAAAAGAGGTATAGCAAACACAATGGATATTATAAATCTGATTCTCAGGGAACCGATCTCTTTCTGACGGCGTTCCCTTTCAACATCGATGCCGCCATCATCTTCAATCTCCAGGGGTTTATATCCCGCCTTTGATATTGCATCTTTTATAACCGATATCCTAACCTTTGAAGGCTCATAGACAACTCTTGCCTTTTCTGTTGCCAGATTTACATGCACCTCATTTATTCCCGGCAGCTTATTTATCGCCCTCTCAACAGCTTTGGCGCAGGCTGCACAGGTCATGCCGGATATGGGAATGATTACCTCCCTTACAGCTCCGCTTTTCTCCTCCTGCACTCCATAGCCGGCCCTTATAACCGCCTCCTTTATTTTATCAATATCGGCCTTGCTCTCATCAAACTCAACAGCCAGTCTTTCTGTCGCAAGATTTACAGCCGCTGATTGTACCCCTTCCACTTTACTTACGCTTCTTTCCACAGCTCTTGCACAGGAAGCGCACGTCATTCCGGTTATATTGAATGTCTCTTTGGTCATACGTCATCTACCACCTTTTCCCTTGTTTCTCTCAGCCTTGCCTCATTAAATCGCGGCATATCTCTGTCACCAAACAGACAGCAACCTGTCCCAGTGATAGAAATGTGCACGGCCATACGAATTATTTCAAGGCAACCGTGCACTGCCTCCCGGTAAGAAGCCATAACTGGGATCGGCTTCTGTACCCTCTTTATATAATATTACCCCGAATGACGCCTCCTGTATCATCCCGATGAAAAACCGTCTAAAAATATTGATGGGAAATTATGTATTCTGCCTTACCTCCAGAATTCTCAGCCTGTTTATTGCCGCCGCTATCTCCTGAGGACGGGGTTGGGCGTAGTCTCCAGGATGAAGGCCTTTAAAGGGGGATATGATATCCAAACCCCTCTCTTCAATATCCCTGTGTACCTTCCAAACAATTTCCCTCAATGTGGCTTTACCGTCCACATAATTCTTCACGGCATAACGGATTATATCTCCGATTGCCCGGGTTTGATTTGCATCCACCAGCTGTTCCACATCATCCAGCTCCAAATTGGTATAGCCATACTGGATATTATCCAATCCTCTGGACTTTATCTTTTGCTTCCGGCCTTCAATTTCAAAGCTCTGTGGAATTGGACACCGATGCGTAATGCATATGGGAAGGCCGGCAGCTTCCCTGCGCCTGTGGGTAGCAAATTCAAGGGCAATTTCCTTAGCCCTCTTTGTTACATCCTTCGGTGTAAACCGATCCATCATTATAACGCGATGGGCAACATCAAAATAGTCCCCCGAACCGCCAACAACTATAATGGTTGAAACACCAAGCTGCTGGTAGAGATCAACCACCCTGTCAATAAAAGGGGTGATGGGTTCGGAATCCTTATGAACCAGTGCCTGCATTCGGGCATCCCTGATCATAAAATTGGTGGCGCTGGTATCCTCATCAAGCAGCAACAAGGAAGTCCCCACCTCCAAAGCCTCCATTATATTAGTGGCCTGAGAAGTGCTTCCGCTGGCATTATCGGTGGAAAAGGCTCCAGTAGACACGCCGCCCGGCAGATTGCTGATAAATGGGCTGATATCCACCTTTTCCACCCTTCTGCCGTCCTCTGCCCTTATCTTAACCGCATCCTCTACGGTTACTACAAATTCACGTCCGTCTCCGGGAATATGGTCGTATACCCCCCTCTCGATGGCGCGAAGCAGCGTGGATTTTCCATGATAGCCGCCTCCTACGATCAGAGTTATTCCCCTGGGTATTCCCATACCCTTAACCCTTCCCGCATGGGGCAGGCCCACCTCGACTTCCAGTTCGGGAGGTGATACAAAGGGAACCGCACCTCTTTGCAGGGGCCGATCATCAACGCCGCTGCGTCTGGGAAGTATGGAACCATTGGCCACAAAGGCAACCAGACCCATTTCCTCTATCTTTCTTCGCAGTACCCATTGGTCTTCGGCCAGATTTACCTGTTTTTCAAGCCCCTCGCCATCTAAATTTCTATATACCAGAGACCGTTCCACCAAACGGGGCAGCTCAATAAAAAACATGTCCGCCGCCTGTCCTGCCAGCACTCTTCTTCCCTGGGCAGGAAGGCCCATGCTCAGGCGCGCCTCAATTCCCGTTGAGTTTATAATCACCGATGTCCGGTTCAGCATCTCCTGTCCCGTCGAAATCACCGAAATCTGCCCGCTCTTCCCGGTCCCCCGATTGCCTTTGACAAAACGGGCTATGTTTTTTGCAAGCTGTCGTGTCAGGTAATCCTCCAGCCCCTTGCGCCTGGGGCGGGATGAATACAGGGTTGCCGGAAAACCCGCCACTTCCTGGGGCATCAGAACCCGGATCCGTGAAGGAGCGGCAAAGGGATCTCCCTGCACGTGATCTATATACAGAATAAAACTGCCAAAATCATAAACACCCTGTATGTCCTTATATGCCTTGTAACCCCTTCCATCTATGCTTCGAAGTATGCTCTCCAATCTGGTTTTATCTTTCAAAAACCGTTCACCCCTTTATCTCGATTGCTTCAACATTTGCGACTGCCTCTTCAATAAGTTCCTTACCGTCCACCAAGGCTTCGGCTTCCCTGACCCTGTCCACCTTCGGCCGGGTAAGGGGGTGCTTGGGAACAAATATGGTACAGCAGTCCTCGTAGGGAAGAATGGATGTCTCGTACGTCCCTATTTTTTTAGCCATATCAATGATCTCCACCTTATCCATCCCTATAAGGGGTCTTAACACAGGCATGGATACGGCATCGTCGGTTACGCACAAGCTTTCAAGGGTCTGGCTGGCCACCTGACCTAAACTCTCACCTGTTATCAGCACACCTGCCCCTTCTCTTATAGCGATAATTTCTCCAATCTTCATCATGAATCTTCTCATAAGCAAGGTAAGCATATTGTCCAGGCATTTCTGATACAGTTCCTGCTGAATCCGGGTAAACGGAACAACGTACAGCTTTATGGCGCCGCAATAGCCGGAAAGGATCCTGCATAATTCAATCACTTTTTCCTTTGATCGATCGCTGGTATAGGGAAAGCTGTGAAAATGGACCGCCGTAAGTTCAACCCCTCTCTTGGAAATCATCCACCCGGCTACCGGGCTGTCTATCCCTCCCGAAAGCAGCAGGGCGGCTTTACCGTTTGTTCCCACCGGCATGCCTCCTACACCGGGTACAAGTCGATGGTATATATAAGCCCATTCCCTTACCTCAATGTATATGGTGACCATTGGTTCATGGACATCCACCTTGATCCCGGGAAATTTCTTCAATAGATGGGCTCCTATCCTCCGGCTCAGCTCCATTGAATTCAAAAAAAAGCTTTTATCGGATCTTCTTGACTCAACTTTGAAGGTCAATTCATCAAAGCTCCCCCTGTCTGCCATGGCTTCCTTAAGCTGCAGCTCGGCTGCCTCCTTTATAGCCTCCATATTCTTTTCCACCTTTACAGCCGGACTGAAGGATATAATACCAAATATCCTGGATATTTTATCGTATATTCGATGATCATCTTCAATATTCTCAATGAAATATCTGCCCTGGGCTTTAACTATTTTTATGTCTTCATATTCCTCCAGCGCTCTTTTTATGTTGTCAAGAAGCGCCCTTTCAAAATAGGGACGATTCTGACCTTTAAGATGTATCTCCCCGTACCGCAGTAAAACCACATTTTCCATTCCCCTACCTCCTTATATAGCCCTTCAATTCCTTAAAGCATCTTTCAAAAATATCAATGGTCCTGTACATTTCGTCACTGGTATTCATATGCGAAAAACTTATTCTTATTGCACCCCGGGCTGCTTCTTTTTTAGCTCCTATTGCCTGGAAAACAGGGCCTATGCTTTTCCGTCTGGAAGAACAGGCCGAACCCGTACTGACGTATACTCCTTTATCCTCCAGCGCATGGAGCATTACTTCCCCCCTGATCCCGGGAAAGCTGACATTTAAAATGTGTGGGGCACCCAGTTCCGGTTCTGGGCCATTTATAACCATTTCCGGGATTCTTTCCTTTAAACCTGCTACCAAGATCCCTTTATACATATAGAGATACTTTTTATCGATATCCTGTTCAATCCAGCGCACAGCCTCTCCAAAGCCAACTATCCCGGGCACGTTCTCGGTTCCGCTTCGGATTCCCCCTTCCTGGCCGCCGCCCCAATGAACGGGATGTATTTTTACTCCCTTTCGCATATACAGGGCTCCGATTCCCTTGGGAGCATGTATTTTGTGACCGCTGACGGTCAAAAGATCAATACCCCATCTTCTCGGTTTCAAATCTAATTTTTCAAAAGATTGGATGGCGTCCACATGAAAAAGGGGGGATAACCCCTTTTCCTTAACAAGCTTGGCTATATCTTCAACGGGCTGAATGGAACCTATCTCATTGTTAACATGCATAATGCTTATCAATACCGTATCGGAGCGTACAGCCTTAACCACATCATCGGGATCAAGCATTCCCCGTTTATCCACCGGCAAATAGGTAACTTCCCACCCTTCTTTTTCCAGGTATTTAAACGTATTCAGTACGGAAGGATGTTCGATCTGCGTGGTTATACAGTGTTTCCCCTCCCGCCTTCTGGCCATGGCAGTTCCGATGATAGCCAGATTATTGGCCTCAGTTCCGCCTGACGTAAAAAAAATGCTGTCGGTACTAACGCCCAATGCCCAGGCTATCTGTTCCCTTGCTTCCTTTACCCTTTTTTCCGCATTCAGCCCCAATCTATGTAAAGAAGATGGATTTCCAAAGTCATTAACCATACAATCCATTACTGCCTTTGCCACATCGGGATGAACGGGCGTTGTGGCAGCATTGTCCAGATATATTGTATTTTTCATATATGGTGTCCTCCTTTGATTCAAAAGCAGATTATTCCTTATTTTACCCCTTTATTGAAGTTCCTACAATAAAAAGCTTTCATTCCATCGGTCCAAACAATAGTTAACGGAAAATTTATATTCGCCCCGGTACATTCCGCGGACAAGAAAAAACCCCTTTCCAAGGGGTTTTACCGGACTTTTACGTTTCGAGGATTGAATATTTTAAACAGCTCCAGCAATTTTTGGCTCGGTTCAAAGACAAGCAGGGACTTCACACCATCCTGGGTAAAAACACCATAATAAAGTCCGCTACCCCGGTTAAGAAAATAATTGTGGCGCTTCTGAATTCCCTTATGGTTTAACATCCGCTGGAAACCCTCGTCGCTTATGGGAGCTATAACCTCAAATTCCTTTACATCCACCGATAACAGCTTTTTCCGCCTGCTGTTGTTTATAACCTTTGCTATATCAAAAATTCCGTTGGTAAATGTATAGTCATATTCAATACGCTGGTTATTTTTTAAAACAAAAGCTCCATAGGCCAGCCCGCCCGATACCAGCATCGCTATTATCGTTACAAAATCAATATTACCATTGGCCAATTGATAAAACACCGCTTGGAAGTTTGCTACGGCCATCAGTGCAAACAATATCATAGCTATATAGCATAAGACATATACTATCGAGTTCAAACCCATCTTTACCCTGCTTACCGATTCTTCATGAAAGTAATCCATAGCGCTATATGCCCCCTCTTGATAGTTTTATTCAACATGCTCATGGATAATTGTAACATGATTTTGTCCATATTAAAACCCCTTATTAGTAAAATACCGAAGCTTAATTCGGTATTTTACATATTTGCAATCTCATTTCAATTACACATCCATATATACTCAATCAATACGGTAGACCTTCAGCCTAATAGACGGTAATAAAATTTAGTGCTTTAAAATTTTTATCGAAATAGAAGGATTTTTGGTTAAATTTGCGAATAGATATTACTATAATAGGAGGGAGATAGTATTATGATATGCCCATCATGCGGGACAAAAAACAACTACTACCATCGCTACTGTTATTACTGCGGCAATAAACTCTTAAGCCAGGCGGAAACCGTCGACCCTCAGGATAAGGATAAAAGCGGAATGCTCTTTGATGATCTGGATAAAACGCTCTATTCGTCTTTTGAGGACACGGAACTGGATTATACCGAGCAAGTCCCCCTTCGCCGCTACCGGAAATCCAAACCCCAAAACAGTTCCCGGCGGCTGATAAATATATGTATTGGTATTGTCCTGCTGGCTTTGCTAGGTGTATCCGGGTATGTTTTGGGCGATCAACTGATAAAACAGAACAAAAAAACTGACGTGCCCGATTTAAAAATAACTGCCTCTACTTTTGTAGAAGCTGCTATAGTCGATGGTAAGCCGGTCCACAGAATAATAGTAAATACAAGCAACGGGGAAGAGGTAGAAATTCTGGGAGAGACTTACCAAGTGGTCAACGGAAAAGCCGAGATCGTGTATGACGATGCCTTCCTCTACTCCACTTTCTCGGAAGGCAATAATAACGAACAGGTAGAGGTGGCCCTGGATATCACCATCTATAAAGAAGGCTTCCCTGAAGCTAATGAAAGGGTAGAATTTATACTCGACACCCCTTTGGCCCCCTTGACCATGATATATCCCGAAAGTGATGAGATATTAATCGAGGAGGACACATGCCGTATAGTGTTCAAGGTAGAACCCGGTTCTCAGGTTTTCATAAACAACGACAATTTCAGCGATCTGGTTGATAGCGAAGGAATGTTCGAAAAAGAATTCCAGGTACCCGAAAAGCCCGAAAACATATTTAAAATCCGGGTGTCAAAAAAGAATTACACTGAGCGTGTACACAAACTGGTTCTAAAAAGACGGGGTATGGAGTTCCCGTTAACCATCGATCAATCCAGTCCGATTGAGGCTACCGGAGAATGGGTAAAAATAACCGGCAACACCGATCCACAGGCTGTCCTTGAAGTGGATCTCGAAACCAGGGCCGAACCTGAAGTTGATGCTGAGACCGGCAATTTTACCATCTACGTCAAAGCAACACATCCCGGTTATACTCCATGCACCATAACCGCTCATTTGGAAGGAAAAGAAGATTCGGTCAGGCAGGTAGTAATCGAACGGCCCACGACTGCAGCTTATTACACCAGGCGAGCCTGGGCTGTAAACTATAACCAGCTAAAATCGAATCCAGACCTGCATAACGGGCAAATATACGTGTTTGAAGGAACTGTTACCGATATCAAATCAATGGGGGACAAAAATATGTTTACCTTAGATATCTCAAAGGATTCCCAGTCCCAGCAGTTGGTCTTTGTGGAGTACTGGGGAAGCATTTCTATGCAAACCGGGGACAAGTTCAGGATTTTTGGAAACCGCTGGGGCAACTATGAGGAAATGCCCAGATTTCTGGCCAAATTTATATATCCCCGATAGCTCGTCATTTTCATATGCCAAACTCAAATAAAAATGGATCCGGGAGAGACTAAACGGATGTCCCGGATCCATTTTCATTTTTGTAACAAGCCGCTACTCGGACGGCAATGGTTCCAGCGTCACCGGAAGTGTAAACTCCTCTCCGTCCCGCCATACTTTTACTTTCACCACATCCCCGATCTGGTGTTGGCCTATTAAATTCTGCAATTCCTTAAATGTGGTTATCTCTTTATCATTGAATCCAATTATCACGTCTCCGGGCAGGATACCTGCCTTGGCCGCGGCTCCGTTCTGGATAATGGCATGTACCAATATGCCTCTGGGGTATCCGAGCCTTTTGGAATAATCTTCGGTAATCTCCTGGCCTCGAATCCCGAGTCCCGGCTTATCCCCTTCCCGTACAACAATGCCCTTCTCGATTAATTCCTTGGCAATGGGCAAAAACTCATTGGTAGGTATGGCAAACCCCAGGCCTTCGGTACCGCTA
This sequence comes from Clostridiales bacterium DTU074, assembly GCA_001513075.1. Lineage (GTDB taxonomy): Bacteria > Bacillota > Clostridia > Caldicoprobacterales > Caldicoprobacteraceae > DTU074. The sequence goes on from LFSE01000107.1 coordinate 28,624, forward strand.
CCCTTCAATGTATTCATTCCGATGACCTCTCCGTTGGCATTTACAAGAGCGCCGCCGCTGTTACCACGGTTTATAGCCGCATCGGTCTGTATAAGCTTTAAGGGCTTCTGATCAACCACAAGAGTACGGTTTACAGCACTGATGACCCCCACAGTAATGGTTCCCGCCAGATCATGCCCCAAAGGGTTGCCAATTGCAATTGCCAGCTCTCCCGGGCGCACCTTGTCGGAATCACCCAGTTTTGCTACCGTGTACTCTACTCCTTCAGCTTTAGCATCATTTAAATCAATTTTTACCACCGCAACATCGCTGGTAGAATCCATTCCGATCAGCTGGGCTTTAACCTGTTTTTCTCCCTGAAATACTACAAATAACTCCTTTGCCCCCTCAACCACATGGGCATTGGTAACTATATGACCTTCCTCACTGATGATAATTCCCGAACCGTAACCCTCCTGTTCCTGCATATACAGATCACCGAAAAACCAGTCCCGATAAGTAACAATGCTCTTATTGGTTATACCTACAACGGCAGGACCAACCTTTTCAGCTATATCCACAACCGGGTTATCGGTGGAAATAAATAAATCCCCTTTTGCCCCCAGTTCAGGAACGGTGGTGCCTTTATCGGTATCCTTATCCCCGGAGACCGAAGGTTGCTCCACCCGTCCTTCCGGTTCAGGCTCCATAGCAGTATCCCTTGAGTCCTGATTCAGAAACGGCGATATATAATACATAGCAATGGCACCTATCATTGCAAAAACAACAGCAACCGCTATATATTTCCAAGCCCTACCTCTTCGTTCGTACTGCTGTTCGTCAAACTCATAAAATTCTCTCATTTATCAGCACCTCCGTTTTAATTATTTTCTTTTCTTCTCTGCTTTAATTATAAACATGTTTTTTTGAATAAAATATGAACGCCTTGTAAATTTTTTATCGGTTTTTTTCCGGTTTTTTAGCCGATTTCAATGAAAAAATAAAGGCAGTCCCCTCTCCCAGCCGGCTGTTAACCCATATGTTTTGCTCATGCTGTTCAATTATCTTTTTGACAATGGATAAACCCAAGCCTCGACCCGTGTTTTTGTTACTTCTGGACTTATCCACCTGATAAAACCGCTCCCAGATATGCACGATATCCTCTTTTGGAATTCCGACACCCTTGTCCTGTATTTTTATATATGCCTTATCCCTGTGTTTCCATGTTTTTATGATCAGCTTGCCGTTCTCCCTATTATACTTTATAGCATTGTCAAGAAGATTTAGGATCACCTGTTGAATTCTGTCCATGTCGGCCTCCACCCAACAGTATTCATCCTCAAAATTCACTTCTACATCTATATTCTTCTGATTAATTCTTTCCTCCTGGGAAATGAGGGAACGTCTGATTTGCTCATTTACATCAAAAACAACCATATTCAAAGAGAATTGACCTGATTCAATCTGAGAAAGATCCAGCAGTTCATCGATCAGCTTGCTTAGCCTTTGAGCTTCCGACAGGCTTATTCTCAAATATTTATCCCTTTCATCAGCTTTAATGGTATTATCCAAAACTCCCTGAATATATCCCATGATTGATGTAAGGGGAGACCTTAATTCGTGGGATACATTGGCCACAAAGCTTCTGCGCATCTCCTCCAGCTTCTCGAGGGAATCGGCCATCGCATTAAAATTAACGGCCAGCTGCCCGGTTTCGTCCTTCGTCATCACCTTGACCCTGCGGTTAAAGTTCCCCTGGGCAAACTCCCGGGAGATCTCATTCATCTGTATAAGCGGTTTGGATATACGCCGGGAGGTCCAGTACAGGAATAAAACCGAAAGCCCTGCCGATATGAAAGCCGCCCACCATATGTTCTTGTATATGTCATTCAGGGTGCTCTTAATCCCCTGTACCGGTGAATGAAGAAATATTGCCCCTCTAATCCTGTTTCTTATCCTTAAGGGAACTCCGACGGTCAAAACGGGAGTGCTGAAACGCCCGCCGAACTGTCCGGTCTTCGTTATAATATTGCCTTTTAATACCTGTATAAACTCTTCTTCGGTAAGCTTTTGTTCTTCCCACTTTTCCTGATCTTCCCTTGATGCACTGTACGCAAGCCAAATATAACCCAGGCCATCGCTAACCCAGACGGTGGTATTTAGGAAGCGATCAATTGTCGTAAAATAGTTGTATAACATTTCCTGAGTCAGCATTCCCATGCTGTACATTTCAATGTATGGATTGAGGGCTTTTCCCTCCCTTATCAGCTCCTGAGCTTTCATGTTAAATGTATAATCCATGAAAAAGGTGGATAATAACAAGCCAAGTATTACCAGTGTAATCAGTATTATTATAAAATATGTCACCATCAAACGTATAAACAGGGAACGAAACATCTATTTCACCTCAAACTTATATCCTACACCCCACACCGTCTTTATGCTCCATGTATCCCCGGGATTCGAAAACTTCTCCCTAAGCCTTTTGATATGTACGTCAACCGTTCGGGTGTCCCCGTAAAAATCGTAGCCCCATACCTGATCCAGCAACTGTTCCCGGGTAAAAACCTTGTTGGGATGGGAAGCCAAGAAATATAGCAATTCCAGTTCTTTTGGCGGCATTTCAACTGTTTTGCCATAATAATCCACGGTATAGTTGCCAATGTTGACGACCAGGTTGGGATACGAAATTATTTTTTCCTTGGTTCCTACCGCATTGAAACGTCGAAGAACGGCCTTTACCCTTGCCAACATTTCTTTCGGATCAAAGGGCTTAACTATGTAGTCATCGGCCCCCAATTCAAGCCCAAGCACCTTGTCAAAAGTTTCTCCCTTTGCGGTAAGCATAATTATGGGAATCTCACTGATCTTCCTTATCTCTTTGCAAACCTCCCAACCATCCATTCCGGGGAGCATAATATCCAATATAACCAAATTGGGGGGATTACTCCTAAAGGCTTCCACGCATGAAATCCCATCCAGGTAATGCTCAACCTGGTACCCCTCGCTCTCAAGATATAATCGGATCAATTGGGCTATATTCGGATCATCGTCAACAACCATAATCCTTTGATTCTGGGTATTCATATCATTTATCTTCCCTTCACCAAATTCTCTATTTCAATTATATACACAAAATAAAAATATGAAAAGTAGGGGTGTTTTTCAACACCCCTATCTTTCAGCCCATTTTCCCCTATTTTTGCTTTCTGTCTGTTGCTCCGAGAACGACCATAATTGGAGCGACAATGCTGATCATTTCAAGCATGGTAAATATTATTCTCCAAATCTGAGGATCGAAGTACTTATGGAATTCGCCCTGT
>LFSE01000048.1 GCA_001513075.1 Clostridiales bacterium DTU074
GAGGCATGAGCTTTGGCTCAACTTATTTTTCTTTTTACACCATTATATAGACTTAATCGTCAGACACTTATAAATACATGTAATAGCATAATTTACATAAATTGAGTTTGGTTTATATCCTAATATGCTTAAATCTCTTTTGAAACAAACACATTTTATTAGGACAAACTCGATTGTAGGTAAGTGGAAGGGGGGAGATAGAAGATATACTGAATGATACATATAAAGAACTAGGACAACTCTATTGATAAATAAAAAAAGAAAGGAGATGAATGAGTAGCATGTGTAAAAAACTACTATTATTAGTATGTGTGTTTGTATTGATTTTTTCAGTATGCTTCAGTTTTAATACTGTAAGTGCCGCCACAACAGGCAATAAAAAATACGACCAGCAGGTATCATTGCAACCCATGGGTACCCAGTTCCACTATGATGATATCCTGAACTGGACTCCGGAAAGTGATGTGGATGCTCGGTACAATATAAGCCATGTACCTCTGCAAAAGCGTAGAACGGGGCATGTTGTTAATCAATATGCAAACCCAAATGCCAAGATGATCCTCGTTGCCGACTCCTATCCTATCGGTGGAGACTATACTTACTCATATGGTACTGAAGGCGAGTGGCGTAGGTATGCCGTCACATTCTGGCAATACATTGATGTCTTTAACTTCTGGGGTGGCCCAATTAATATACCGACTCCCGAAATTGTGGATGCAGCCCACAAAAACGGCGTTCCGGTTGTTGGTACTGTTTTCTTCGAGAATCGTAATATACCCAATGAACAAAGAAGAATTTATTACAATCAAGGTACCCCTGAGAATCCTAAGTACCCCTATGCCGATAAGCTGTGGGAATTAGCAGAATTCTACGGTTTTGACGGTTGGTTCTTCAACTTTGAGTCTACTGGGACATCGTCGCATGCTAATGAAATCCGGGATTTCCTCCTGTATATGCAAGAAACAAAGCCAAATCCTGATATGATCCTCGTTATGTATGATTCGCCCGCTACCGGGGGATTTTTGTCGAGGTTGACTAACACCAACAGAATTCTCCTGCAGACAAATGATGGCAGGCGTACTGCTGATTATTACTTTGGCGATTATAAGTGGACAAGCAGATCATTTCCTGAACAAACTTTGCAAACCTGCTTAAATTCAAGTCCCCCCATTGATCCGTACCGGGTCACCAGTTCCTGGCCTATACATATGAACGGATATCTGACTATAGGACCTGGTGGTACCACGGATCAGCTGAACGGTTTGATGACCCAAGCTCCTTGGGTGAGACATACAGAAGAAACGGCTGATTGGGTTGGCGATTCCAGTTTAGTGAATAAGGCCATAAATTCCCTTGGTCTTTTTGGTGGTCATTCTACCATCAATCTCTCAAGTAGTGCTTCTGACTTCTTGAATGTCCATGATCCTCGGCTTTGGGTTGGTTATGAGGGATTGGCCCTCGGCAATGGTCCGTTGCGTGATCCTTCAGAAGGTTATTTGGGTGTTGGAAATGGCGGCGTGATTGACGGTGTTGTTATTGACAATTCAAAACCTGAAACTGCCGAAGCTTGGTATGGTTTCAGCCAGTTCCTGGCTGACAAGACCGTTATACTGGATTTCCCCTTTGCAACAAACTTTAACCCTGGTATAGGCGACATGTTCTTTGTAGAAGGGAAACCTGTCAAGGGTGCTTGGACAAATCGAGGTATACAGGATATCCTTCCTACATGGCGATGGACTGTCAGGACATCCGAAGGCCCTAAAGTTACTCCTTCGTTTGATCTGACCACTGCATGGTATGGTGGTGCTTCCCTGAAGCTGGAAGGAGAAGTTACCTCTCCAAATGAAGTTCGCCTTTATTCAACATTCCTGGATTTTGACGCCAATACCGACTACGAACTGACTTATGTTGCCAAAGGTTCTCCCATAAAATTTGGTTTCTATACTTCCGAAGATTATTCAGAATACATCGTACCATCTGAACCAGCTATCAACATGGGCACTAAAAACGGTTGGACCAGCTATCGGCAGGATCTCTCTGAACTGAAAGGAAAGACTGTTTACGGTATTTGCATCATTACCTACACCGGTACGGTTAATGCCAACATTGGTGAAATAGTAATTGACAAAACGAATAAAGGTACAAGACTGCCTGCACCCCAAAATTTAACATTGGATGGATATCTGGTCCGCGACAGTGAGAACAGTGAAGCCAGAATTTACTGGGATCATGTTGAAAGCGACCAGATCGTCAAATATGAGATCTATCAGGTATACGCAAACGGTACTCGACGATTCCTGAATGCTACCCATTCCAATGCTTTCTTTGTCTCCAACATCAACAGGGATCCCGATTCCCCGCTCGTAACCCTGGAGGTTGTTGCCTTAGATGAATCTCTAAGGAAGGGCGGCTCCGCATCCATTTCGTTCCATTTTGGTATGAGTGAGGGAGAGGCAATAATCGTGCCAAAACCCGATAATCCTAACCTGGTCCTTGACCCGGACGGAACCAGGTTTGAGTACATCATATCGAAGGAGAATGCCTCAGAACCCGGCAAAGCTCTCTTTGACGGAGACAGGGTACAATCAAAATGGTGCGTTGTTGGTCTTTCGAGTCTGACCGATATAAGATGGAGAAACTATAACGGCCATTATGTAGTAATTGATATGGGCAGGCCCGTTACTATATCGCGATGGGTTACTGTTAATGCCGGACCGGTTGAAACCCCGGATTTCAATACCCATACCTTTAGCCTGGCTTATATTCCGGTTCAATACGGTGACGAAAGAGATCTGCATTTTGAGTGGGAACCGGGAGTGCTCCACACCGGATCTCCCAATCAGAACCCGCCTACAGCTACTGAGAATAAATTCAATCTGATACGAGGTACTGCAGATGGAACTTCTACTCCCGGGCCTGGTGGAGCTAATTTCTATACAAGAGGGAATTGGGTAGTTGCAGACAGGGTTGTTAACAATCCCAGAAACGAAGCAGGTAATATCGTTGATCGAGATTTCCCAGACGGACCAGTTACCGCCCGTTATTGGATGTTCTTGGTTGAACAAGCTATGGGTACCACATCAAACGGTGCGCTGCGTGTCTTTGAATTGGAGTTATATGAAAAGCCTAAGGCAATAATGCCGAGTACTAGCATAAACACCAACCAGGTTAAAGTCATAAGGAGTGAGACCAGCGATTCGGTATATTTCAAGAATATTCCGTATGCTCCTGGAACCACCAGAGTTAATGTTTACGATTCCCTCGATGCTGATACTCCGATTGCAACCGCTGTGCGTCAATCCGATGGTACGGCTGTTATTACGGGATTTAATCTGAAGGAAGAGGGAGGACGACTGTATTACGATATCCAGTTTGAAGGATATGCTTTGAGCGATCGATTAAGTGTGGCCTACGATCCGAAGAAGCCAGTTGTATCCCGCATTCCTGAGATCAGTTTGAACACTGCCCGCTTCGGTATTGACTATAATTCGGTAATACCTGTGATTACCGGAAGCTTGGGGTATCCCGGAAGCCCCTATGTGGTTACCAAGTACAACAGCTTCTTTGGTGCTCTCACTGCCAAACTTCCAGAGGGTAGCGTTCTCTACTTGTATGACAATGAAGACGACATCTTCCCATCCAGAATAAGTGCACCGGTAGCCAATGGAGCAACGACTACCAGTATTGAAGCTATTGAGTTTTCAAAGTCCGGCGGCTATGTTTGGGTATCTGTTAAGGAGCCCGGCAAAGCAGAGTCTCAAAAAATAAGACTATACTATACAGGCGATGAAGAAATCGATTATACTGCCAGTCTGCAATATGCATTGAATACAGCTCCTGCTTTGAACCAGGATGACTATATAGCCTATACCTGGCAGAACTATGTTGCTGCAAAGGCTGCAGCCGAAAACTCTCTTGGGCAAAGTGCATCTGCTATAGTTCAAGCCTGGAATAACTGGCTTGAGGCTATAGACAATTTAATTACGGCGGATCAGATAGATAAAGTTGTAATGTCACTGGATAAGGATAAATTGCATAGAACCGAGAGAGGGCAGTTGTCTGTTAAAATAATGCTGAAGAACGGTGATGAATTGGAGCCAGAACAAGCTGATGCCGTAGTTGAATTCTTTAGCAATAACCCAACAATTGTGTCAGTTGATGATTCAGGAAGGATTACAGCCAATAAAGTGGGAAGTGCGGAAGTATCAGCTACGGTTACCATTAATGGTGTAATATATGAAACCAATACAATCGAAATAACAGTAGAAGAAATGGTTATGGAGGGAGTGGAAGGCTTAGAAATCAGCTACAATCCGGTAATCGTGGAAGTTGGCGAAGAGGTGGAGGTAACCATAACAGCCAAACAGGTAACCAATTTGGCAGGTATGGATATCAGCTTCACCTATGATAAAGATATGCTGGAATTGAGTGAGATAATATTTAATGATAGTTTTGGTTATAAAGAAATTGTAGATGAAGAAAATTCAGTACGTCTACTTGCTACGGTTGTGGGCAGCGATACAGCTTTGACAGGCGATGTTGAACTTGTCAAAATAAAGTTCAAAGCAAAAGATGTGGATGGATTAACCTCAGTATCGATTACAGAAGGTGCGACCCTGTCTGATGATCAAGGCGCTCTGTACACCCAGGAAGAGAGCGTCGATGGTCAGTTGCCGATAGCTGACTCTGATGTGACCGGCGGCGGTATGGCAATTAATGACGTGGTATTGGTGGCAAAAGCCTTTGGCCTTGCTGAAGGTGACGAAGGATATGATCCCAAACTTGATATGAACAAGGATGGAGTGATAGACATTATAGATATCGCTTATGTAGCTGCCAGGGTTTTAATGCGGTAGTCTGCATTTGTGAATTAATGTGATTTGTGAATTAATGTGGTTGGATGAACCAAACCGCTATTAGCGGTTTGGTTCATCCGAATCAAAACAGCTCTAATCTATGCAACTTCAGATAATATTGACCTGCCATCATACAAGCACAAAAGTAAGTGAGAAGGGGAATGATTAATGAAAAAAAGGGTATTATTGCTAATGGTGTTTACGATGGCATTGTTGTTTTTTTGGGGCAATGAAACAGCATATGCCCAAGGTGAAACAAAGATTGTAGTGATGGTCCAGGATAATAAGACTGAAGTGAAAACCGATGAAACATTCAAGGTTTATATCAAAGCTTTGGATGCTACCGATTTATTCGGATTGCAGCTGACATTGAATTATGATCCCAGCATGATTCAGGTGGTTGATAATGGGATTAATTTTGAAAAAAACATGACCATATTTGGTGGGCAAAAGGAAGATTTTGAAAATGGAGAACTCACCTATCCTTTGATAAATACTCAAGCCTCAAAAGAAAAAATGGATGAAATACCGGTAGCTGATATTACCTTTAAGGCTCTTAAAAAAGGACCGGTAGTGATAAGGCTGACCAATATAAAAGCTGTGAACAGAGATATAAGGACGATACATTACAATACTCAATATCAGACCACGCTTAACATAAAAGAAGCTGAGACAAAAGCCGAAGAGCCACCTCCGGGAGAGACGGAAAAACCAAAAGAAACGAAAAAGCCGAAGGAAACCGAGAAACCGAAGGAGACAGAGAAACCTAAACAAACTGAGAAGCCAAAGGGGACACAAAAGCCAAAGGGAACGGAGAAACCGAAGGACATGGAAAAGTCGGAGGAAGCGGATAAACTGAAAGAAACTGTTGAATCAGGTGATGATGCTGGTGAGTCAACACATGCGGAAGAGCCCAGCCAAGAGGCACCTTCGGATGAGACACCCACGGAATCTGAAGAGAGCTCAACGGAGGATGCCGATGATGAAACACCTGAGGAGTCCGGCAGCCAAGACGAACCAGAGGAAAGAAAGACAGAAGGCGAGGATGAGGAAGTGGCGCCGGTTAATCCATGGATGTATACTACAATAGGTTTGTTGGCTGTTCTACTGGGTATTATGTGCGTTTATCTTTTCAAGAATAGGAATAATATAAAAACCATGGTAAACAGGATCGTCAAAAAGTAATTATTATAGGCTGTCTATAAAGGCAGCCTATTCTGTATTATCCAATATAATTCCTGGCTTTACACACCCATACGGCTGTGCTATAATATTCCCCGTAAATTGACCGACTGTTCGGTCGGACAGTAAACAAACCATCATACACAGGCTGTGAGGATTTTGGCTGATTATAATCCCATAGAATCAATAATAATGAAAACAAGTAAGGTTGTAATTCAAGCCATCGAAGATACAAGCAATACCCTGTATCCCGAATCAATTAAGGCAGCGATTTATTTGATTATAAGTAAGAAGAAGAATCTATCTGTTAAATTGTATTACAGGCCAGAAGCCTGAAATGGTAACACAGATAAAGGAAAAGATTGTAAATATTGAAGAAGAAATACTTTGACAAAGGTGATAATATGAATATATTTGCATTGGATATCGGAGGAACATCAATCAAATATGGATTGTTTGAAAATGAAGAATTAGTTTTTCGAAGGGAAACTCCTACAAATGCATCCAGTGGTGGAGAAGTGCTGTTCGAGACTATTGTTAAACTGATAAAAGGCAACTCTGCTGACGCTATCGGCATTTCTACAGCCGGTCAAGTGAATGCCGACAGTGGGGAAATCATATTCGCTACAGATACCCTGCCCGGATGGAAAGGTATGAAGTTGAAAAAGAGATTGGAAGCAATGCTATCCGTGCCTGTGGCTGTAGAAAACGACGGTAATGCAGCTGCTCTGGGTGAGGCGCATTACGGTAACGGGAAGGGTTATCAAAATCTGGTGTGTCTTGTCTATGGTACGGGTATAGGCGGAGGATTAATTTTAGGTGGTGAATTGTACCGAGGACATACTGGCTCTGCAGGAGAATTGGGCCATATTGAATTAGAACCAGGCGGAAGACGGTGTATGTGCGGAGGTAAGGGCTGTTATGAGGCCTATGCATCAACATCGGCCTTAGTATCACAAATAAAACAATATGTAAAGGCGGATTTCGAATGGGATTCTTTCTTTGCTGCAGTAAAGGCCGGTAGTTTGCCGGAAGCTTTGATTTATAAAAGATGGATTGAATATGTTGTTGCAGGTTTGAAAAGCATAATCCATGCTCTGAATCCTGCCTGTGTATTATTGGGAGGAGGAATTATGGAAAGACATTTTATAATAGATGATGTTAACCGCATGGTTAAAGCAACAATCATGGATAGCCATCGCAATGTTCTTATCCTTCCAATGAAGCTTGGAAACAGTGCTGGGTTATATGGAGCAATGTATTCTGCAGTCAGGGAATATAGAAAACAAAAAGACTTTGATATAAGTTGACTTTCTTGTCCCGGACCCTTATAATAAAAATAGAACTAAACGTTTTGCGATGAAGGAGTGATATAAATAGCAGCGACTATAAAGGATGTTGCTAAATATGCAGGACTATCTATAGCTACCGTATCCAAATATATAAATGGCGGTAATGTATTGGAAGAGAATCGTAAGAAAATAGAAGATGCTATACGAGCACTTGATTTTAGAGTAAATGAAATGGCTCGAGGGCTTAAAACCAATCGTACGATGACTGTCGGTGTTCTTATACCAAGTTTGGATAAAATTTTTTTTACCAGCATAATATCTTACATTGAGAATGTTTTGCTGCAGCATAAATACAGCATAATAGTATGCAATTATCGTGATAATCTCAGTTTAGAGAAGGAAAAACTCAAATTTTTGCTCGATAAAATGGTGGATGGCATTATAATGGTACCCATGGGCAGAGACATTGAACACATAAAGCTGGTCATGGAAAAGAATGTTCCCATAGTGCTCATAGACCGTGTAGTTAAGGGGATTGACTGTGACGTAGTGCTGGCAGACAATCTGAACGCTGCCTATAATGCCGTAGAACAATTAATAATTAGGGGACATAAAAGAATAGGCATTATATGTGGACCTGAAGATATATATACGACTCAGGAACGTTTAAAGGGGTATCTCAGGGTACATGAAGATTATGCCTTGGAAATAGACCATAGTCTCATTGAGTATGGTGACTATGAAATTCAAAGCGGATACCACCTTATTTTGAAGTTAATGGATATGAGTAACCCGCCGACTGCAGTATTTGTTACCAATTATGAGATGACATTAGGAGCAATTATGGCTATCAACGAAAGAAATATACGCATACCGGATCAACTGTCTTTGATTGGTTTTGACAATATACAAATGGCAAAGATAGTTAAGCCCTCCCTTTCAATTGTAGTACAACCAATAAAACAGATAGGAGAGACAGCTGCTAATATTCTGCTTAAAAGAATGATTGGTGATAACAGTAATTTTCCGTTTATTCACAGATTGAAAACCGAATTTTTGTTGAAAGATTCCATAAAATCTATCAATACTTAGACATTCTGTATTTTTTATACAAAACGATTCTAATATAGCAAATAAACAAAACGTTTAGCCCGTCAGGAATCAGACGATTTGTTTTATACCTGGAGTGGATGGGGTTGCAATGCCAGATTTTTTGCAATTTAGCTTAGAGATAAATTATAGCTTAAAGATAAATAATAAAAAGGAGGCGGATATCTTGACAAAAGAAAGGTTTACTATTGCACCTGACGGTGTAGATCCGGATAAGGTGCCTAAGAAAACCCTGTGTACGGGGGAGACTATTCCCGCCATTGGGTTTGGTACATTCGGTTCGGATCACTACACTCCCGAGCAGGTTGCTGAAGCTGTAAGAGGAGCCATATCAGTTGGATACAGGCACTTAGATTGTGCTGCAGTGTATGGGAACGAGCATTTAATCGGTGAGGTATTAAAGGAGGTTATGGAAGCCGGTATTAAGCGTGAAGAACTGTGGATTACATCAAAGCTTTGGAACGATATGCACGGCGAAGGTGATGTTTTGATAGCCTGTGCCAAATCATTAAAAGATTTGAAGCTGGAATACCTGGATCTCTATTTGGTTCATTGGCCATTTCCCAATCACCATCCCCCCGGCTGTGATGTTGATACCCGCGATCCAAATGCAAGGCCGTATATACATGAGGAATTTATGAAAACCTGGAGGCAGATGGAAAAATTGGTAAGGGCAGGTCTGGTCAGGCATATCGGTACATCGAATATGACGATTCCAAAGCTTAAGCTCTTGTTAAGGGATGCGGAGATAAAGCCGGTATGCAATGAAATGGAATTGCATCCCCATTTTCAGCAGCCTGAGTTATTTAAATTTGTGGTTGAAAACGGAATAGTGCCCATCGGCTATTGTCCAATCGGTTCACCAAATCGTCCGGAGAGGGACAGGACACCGGAAGACACGGTTGATATTGAAGATCCGGTGATAGTAAAAATAGCTGAGAGACACAACGTTCATCCTGCTGTAATATGCATTAAATGGGCAGTACAGCGCGGACAAATACCCATTCCTTTCGCCAGTAAACGGAAGAATTATCTCAGCAACATCAAGGGTGTGGTAGAAGATCCATTGACCGAGGAAGAGATGAAAGAGATAGAGGCTATTGACAAAAACTGTCGTTTGATCAAAGGCCAGGTATTTTTGTGGGAAGGTGCAAAGGATTGGAGAGATCTGTGGGATGAGGACGGTGTGATTGCGTCAATATAACGAAACGTTTAACATATTATGAGAATAATATCAGAATGATATATCGGAGTAAACAGATTAAAACACAATAGATTAAAACTGCAGCAATAACCTTGTCATTAGCAAGAATTGTATAGCTTTTAAAAACTATTTCAAAGAATAATCATTAAATCTTCTCAATGAAGCATCAATATCTTTAATTAAGCATCTAAAATATGTTTAAATAAATAAAAAAATGAGGTGATTACATATGGAAAGATGGGAAACCATTGAGAAGGGGCCTTTTGAGGCAAGCTGGGAGTCGTTGAGAAAATATGAATGTCCCGATTGGTTTAGGGATGCAAAACTCGGGATATGGGCTCACTGGGGGCCTCAGTCGGTACCCATGTACGGGGACTGGTATGCAAGAAATCTGTATATTGAGGGCAGCGACCAGTATTATCATCACTGGAGAGTATACGGACATCCGTCCAAGCATGGGTGGAAGGATGTGGTCAAAACATGGAAGGCCGAGAAGTTTGATCCAGAGGCTTTGATGGACTTATATGTAAAAGCCGGAGCAAAATATTTCTGTGCCCAGGCTGTACACCACGATAATTTTGATAACTGGGATTCAAAGCATAACAAATGGAATTCCGTCAATGTAGGGCCGAAAAAGGATATTGTGGGCCTGTTTAGGGAGGCGGCAAAGAAGCGCGGTCTCAGATTCGGGGTTACGGAACATCTTGGGGCTACATTTGCATGGTGGGGAGTCAACAAGGGGAGCGACAGTTCAGGTCCCTATGCGGGAGTTCCCTATGATGGAAACGATCCGGAATATGAGGATTTTTATCTTCCCAATAAAGATGAATACAGAAGGCATCATGACCATGGATTCCAATGGTACACCGACAATCCTTACTGGCATAAACACTGGTTTGACAGGATAAAGGATTTAATAGACAAATATAAACCGGATCTTCTCTATTCAGACGGTCCACTACCCTTTGACAAGTACGGGCTTGGGATTGTTGCTCATCTGTACAACACCAGCATAAAGGAACATGGCGGCGTAAACCAAGCGGTGTATACACAAAAGGACACAAATCCCCTGGTTTACACTATAGGTGTTTTGGATATAGAGCGGGGTGTACAAAAGGATATCTTCCCATATCCCTGGCAGACCGATACCTGTGTAGGCGGATGGTTTTACGATGTAAGGCAAAAGTATAAGAGTGCCAAGCAGGTAATAGAGATGCTGGTTGATATTGTATCAAAGAACGGATGTCTGCTTATTAATTTCCCACAGAGACCGGATGGAACCCTGGATGACGAATGTATAAGCATATTAAACGATATGGCGGAGTGGATTAAAGTAAACGGTGAAGGGATATACGGTACACGGCCCTGGTATATATCTCAGGAAGGCAGCACAACCGTACAATTAAAACACCGGTTTGACGAACCGGAAGTGCAATACACACCTCAGGATTACCGATTTACACAAAAGGATGGCTGCATATATGCTTTTCAGCTTGGGTGGCCGGAAGATGGCACTGCATTGATAAAGAGTTTTTCAGCAGGTGGCAGAGGTCCGTTACTCCGGGTAGTAAAAATTAATAAAGTTGAACTGCTGGGCTACGAAGGAAAAATAAACTTTGAGCTTACTAAAGAAGGGCTTCTTCTGACCGGGCTGCCGAAAGAAAGGCCGGTAAAATATGCCCATTGCTTTAAGATTGATTGCCGATAGTAAATGTGAAATCAAATGAAATTCCGGGAGATTAAGAACTGCCGAGAAATAGCCTGTATGTTTCATGATACCGGATAAAACCCTTGCTTCAAAGCCCCAATAATTGCAAAATTTCTTTCTATGCATTATGACACTTTAAATTATATTTTTATGTGTAAGTAAAGCAGGATGCTCCATAGTGCTATGTTGCTGTTGAGATGATAAATTTACAGCCACGTAGTGCTATGGAGTTTTTTACTGTGTTACCTTATTATTTACCAAGAACGATTAAAACCATATTATTTACCAAGGATGGTGGACACCTAATTATTTCCCAAGGACGGTAGAAATCTTATTATTACCGAGGGCGGCAGAAACTTCATTATCTGTCAAGGGTGATGAAACCCTTTTTATTTGTTAAGAGTGGTGAAACCCTTATTATATGCCAAGGGCGGTGGAAACCTTTCTCTGTATTTTTTATCTTTACATATTAACAAAGCAGTATTATAATGTTTTGGTGAAACTGACCGACTGTTCGGTCGGATAACTGAATAAAGCCGACTGATTAGCCTGCTGATGAGCAGAGCCAAGCAGCCAGTCGGCTGCAAGGCAAACTTAGTCTGCTCGGTCGGGTAGCCAGCATATTTTAGCCATACAGTAAGATAGCAAAAAAGCCCTGGCTGGCCGGAAAGAGCGAATAAGCCCAGTCTAGCCGGAGAGAGTGATAAGCACTGGATAGCCCGAGAAAGCGAATGAGCCATGGCTGGATGGAAAGAGCGAATAAGCTCTGACTGGCCGGCTGGTCAAAGTAACGCTGATATCTCAGTCAGCGTGCCAAATAAGTACTGAATCCCGAGACGATTGGTTAGGCGATTTCGAGTCTTAGATTGACTGAGATTTCGATTCTTGGATCGGCTGAGATTTCGAGTCTTAGATCGGCTGATGAATCAAATTCAATGAAAGCGTCTGGCGGGCAACTAAACCCTTATTGTTAGGTTAATTGATTAAGCTGATCCCGAATAATCGGTCGGTCAATTTAACAAACTATCATACATAGACCAGGAGGATATCTGATGTTAGCACAATACAGTGTAAAAAAACCCTATACAGTTATTGTAGCAGCGATTTTGATTATCGTATTGGGTGTAATATCCTTTACAAACATGATAACCGATTTGCTTCCGGCTATGGATCTGCCTTATGTGGTAGTTATTACATCCTATCCCGGAGCCAGTCCTGAAAAGGTGGAGCAAATGGTTACCAAGCCGTTGGAGGCCGTTTTGGGTACTTCAAGCGGTCTTAAGAATATAAGCTCCATATCCAGTGAGAATTCCAGTACGATTGTGCTTGAGTATTTACAGGATACCAACATGGACAGCGTGATGATCGAACTGTCAAGCAGCATTGACATGGTATCCGCTCAGTTTGAGGATGAAGTAGGCACACCAATTTTACTGAAAATCAGTCCGGATATGATACCTATTGTTGTGGCCAGTGTTGACTATGAGGGTATGGACATAGATGAACTGTCATCTTTCACCGCCGATACCGTAGTACCGGCTTTTGAGAGGATTGACGGTGTTGCTTCGGTGACTGCCGGCGGCCTTATAGAAAAGCAGCTTGAAATAGTACTTGATAAGGAAAAAATTTACAGATTAAACAGCCAGGTTAAAGAGGAAGTGGAAAAGAAGCTCGATGAAAGCCGCCAGGCCTTGGAGGAAGCCCAGCAGGAGATTGCCAAAGGACGTAATGCTCTGGAACGGGAATCCCCCGGTAAACAGAAGCAGATAGCCAAGGCAAGTGCGGAGCTTAACAATGCCATAGCCAATCTCAATGCCCTGCTGGCTGAAGAACAGCTGCTGGAAGCTCAGAAGGCAGCTTTTGAAAAGGAAAAGGAAGAGTTGGAGAAACTGGTACAGCTCAATCAGCTTTTTGAACAGCTCTTTCCTTTAGGTATAAAGGATCTGCCTCCGGAAGTATACCAGGCTACCATACAGCAGATTGGAGACATGCTGCCCGAAGAATTATCGGGCCTTTCCCAGCAGGAGATGGCCGAACTGGCTGAGAGGGCAGCAAACGCCCAGTCAAGGATAGCAGCAATAGACGTTGAGTTGCAAAACATCAATGTCCGCCAGCTGACGCATAAGGCAATGAAGCCCCAGCTTGAAAACGCTGTAAAGGAAGCAAGGACGGCGCTGGAACAGCTTGAATCCGGAAAAATCACAATGGCGGTGGAGCTGGCAAAAGCGCAAATACAGCTTGATAACAGCGAAAAGGAACTGGAAAAAGGCTTAGACGAGTTTGAAAAAAGAAAAGAGGAAGCTCTTGCCGGTGCTGACCTTCATAAGATACTTACACAGGATCTCATAAAAAAAATAATTGCTGCACAAAACTTCAGCATGCCCGCGGGTTATATTATCCAGGGCAACAACCAGCATCTGGTCAAGGTGGGTGATTCCTTTGCTTCCACGGAAGAAATTAAAGACATGGTTGTTTTCAATATCGATCCTGTAGGCGATATCAGGCTTTCCGATATTGCAGATATTGAGCTGACTGACAACGCATCGGAAATGTACACCAAGGTAAACGGCAATGTGGGCATCATACTAATGTTTCAAAAACAGAGTACCGCGTCAACATCCGAGGTATCGAAAGCCATAAACGATCAAATAGAAAAACTCCAGGCTCAGTATAAAGGCCTTAAAATCCGGCCGATGATGGATCAGGGCGACTATATTAAAATGATCACCGACAGTGTTATTGAAAACCTGCTTTACGGCGGTATACTGGCCATTATCGTGCTTATTATATTCCTGTTGGATGTAAGGCCGACGATTGTAATTGCCTTGAGTATTCCCATCAGCTTGATGTTTGCCGTTACCCTTATGTATTTTACCAATATTACCCTCAATGTTATTTCCTTGTCCGGGCTAGCCTTGGCTGTTGGTATGCTGGTTGACAACAGCATAGTCGTTATTGAAAACATATACAGGCTGAGACACGAGGGTTTACCGGCCTCAAAGGCAGCTGTGGAAGGTACCAAAGAGGTTTCGGGAGCAATTATTGCTTCCACCCTGACCACGGTATGTGTATTCCTGCCGATTGTGTTTACTCAGGGTCTGTCCCGACAGCTGTTTGCCGATATGGGCCTGACAATAGGATATAGTTTAATGGCCAGCCTGTTGGTGGCGCTGACTTTGGTGCCCGTTTTGGGTTCAAAGCTTCTGCAAAGAACAAAGGAGAAGAAGCAACGCCTGTTTGTAGTAAGGGCATACGAAAAGCTGCTGAGATTTGTTCTGCGCAGAAAAGCCGTTGTTTTGATACCAGTATTGCTCTTGTTTGTTTTAAGCATTTACTTTACAACGGTTATGGGTACTGCATTTATGCCTGATGTGGATTCCCCGCAGATTAGCGCTACACTATCTATGCCTGAAGACAGCGACCGTGATGATCTCTACGCCATGAGTGATGAGGTGATGAAGAGGATTCTTGAGATTGACGATGTGGAAACTGTGGGAGCCATAAGCGGCCAGCAGTCCGGTATGGCTATGCTGGGCAGAGGTTCCGATAATCAGACCACTTTCTATATATTGCTTAAGGACGAAAGAGATTTAACAAACAAGGATGTTGAGAGACTAATCTATGAAAAGACAAAGGATCTCGAATGTGAGATTAAGGTAGACACTGCCACTATGGATATAACCATGCTCAGCGGCCGGGGAATACAGGTAAACATAAAGGGACAAAATCTTGACACCCTTATGGAGATATCCAATGATATAGCCGGAATATTGCGTGATATCAAAGGCGTCGCCACTGTTGAGACCGGCCTTGAAGACGCCGAAAAGGAAACGCGTATAATGGTAGACAAGGACAAGGCGATGCGTGAAGGCCTGACTGTAGCCCAGATTTATGCTGAGATCAGTGAAGCTTTGCGAATTCAGTCACAGGCTACCGTGCTTTCAGTTGGCAATGATAATTATCCGGTTTTATTGGTCAAAAAAGATCAGGAGGGTATCACAAAAGCGAATATTGGTGATTATGCCTTTACGGTTACACAGAAGGATGGTACCGAGAAGGAAATCAAATTAAAGGATATTGCTGAAATCAGGGAAGTAGACAGCTTGGAATCGATCAGGAGGGAAAATCAATCCCGGTATATGACGGTTACAGCCGAAATAGCCGATGGATATAATATCGGCTTAGTCAGCCGTGATGTGGAAGCTAAGTTGGCAGAATATAACACCCCGGATGGCTACGAGATCAATTTAGAAGGCGAAAACGAAATGATAAAGGAAACAATGCGTGACCTCATATTGATGATTGCCCTGGCAATAGCGCTTATATACCTTATAATGGTAGCTCAGTTTGAAAATTTGCTGTCTCCTTTTATAGTCTTCTTTACACTACCGCTGGCATTTACCGGAGGCTTGCTGCTGTTGTGGATAGTCGGAATGGAATTGTCGGTAATAGCTTTAGTAGGATTCCTTGTATTAGCCGGTATTGTTGTAAATAACGGCATTGTCTTTGTGGATTATGTAAACCAGCTTCGCGAGCGCGGTCTTGATAAGAGGGAAGCCCTTGTGCAGGCAGGTGTTACCAGGGTAAGGCCAATACTCATGACGGCCCTGACCACCATACTTGCCCTGACCACGTTGGCTCTCGGCTATGGCAGCGGAGCCGAGATGATGCAGCCAATGGCGGTAGTTTCAATTGGCGGACTCACATATGCGACGCTTCTGACCCTGTTTGTTGTGCCGATTATGTATGATTTGTTTGTAGCCAATAAAAAGCAGGATAATGATAAAATCCCGGTATCCGAATGAGCGAGGATTTTGGCTTGAATTTTTAATATGAGCCGGCTGCCTATTGGCGCCGGTTCATTCACCGGAATATGGGAGGAACATATGAAACAGGTAAGAGAATATTCTGAAAAGGAAAAGTCCATATTTAAGGGGATTATGGATCTTTTGAATCAGGGGTACAGGCTCCACGAGATGAAGGTAGCCGATATAGCTGCTGCCGCCGGAATAGGGAAGGGTACCGTATACGAGTATTTTACGACCAAGGAGGAAATTATCAGGCAGGCGTTGAGCTATTATGTATATGAAGAATATGAAAGATTCACTGCCTTGATCTCAAACCGGCAAAATTTTAGAGATATTATAACAGCAATAATAGATTATACGGTGGATATGCTGGAAGCCAGGTTTTCGAGTCTGTTATTTATGGTGTTGGATCTCGGACAGTCTGATATCAGGCACTTGATATGCGACGATGGGGATCTGTTTACCGAGATTCGAGCGGGAATGCATGAGCATGTTAAGCACATGTACGCAATAGGCAGGAAGGAAAAGCTGATTGGAGAAAATGTTACCCTGGACGACTGCAGACTTGCCATATACGGTATCATATCCGCTTTTACAAATGAGGTTATATTTATGAGAAATAAATGGCAGGGGAAACAATTGGAAAATGCCGATAGTTTGCCGGAGCTTAAGGAAAGGGCGATTAGATTGATATTAAAGGCACTGAAGTAGCGAATCTAGCATGTTTCAGCCTTTTTCTTATGCCGGCTCAACATACCGATTAATTCGTATTTAAACCAACTTGCTGACCAACTATGCTATAGGCTGAACCGCCGGTTAATTATATTCGTCGGTTAATTATATTCCCAGGCCAGCTTGCCAATCAGCTTTGTTTCCGGGGCAAACCTGCTGATCGTACGAGAGCCATGCAAAAAGTATGCCCAGCGTCATATGCTCTGGCATTATTCCACGGATATATGGACTTGGTAAAAACAACATAAGACAAGACAGAAAACAAAAAGCCAGGCGAAAAAAACCATAAATCAATGGGATACCAAACAAGGGGTTGGAAACGACACATTGCAAGGCAACTGAGCGCAAGACTGGCTAATAAAAAAACAAGGGCAAACGGACTTCCTTCCTGTTGAAAAGTCTGCTGCCCTTGTTTTCATTATCTCTCAAAAAAACAATGAGTTAATTTTAAACAGTATGTAGAAGCATTTGGCTTCCTTCCGCTTATCTTCCGGTCCGAACAAGACTTAGCTTTTATTTTCTTCAGAATCCGAGCTGCACAGATTGTTGTCCAGCTTCTTTAGGGTATCGGCTGCAAACTGACGACCTCCTACGCCGAAAGCTATTGCGAATGCAACACCCAAGGCGCCCAGCATGATGATGAAGGCTGCATTGACTATTGTAACTGCTATTCCTAGCTGGTTAAGGGTCATAAACAAGCCCAGAATAACTATAACATATTTAACCAGTTTGGCCAATATTTTTGCATGAGGCAGATTCTTAAGGAGCAATTTCTCAATCCATGCTGAAAGGATGAAGGCGACAATTACTATGATTGCGGCACTGATAGCAAGCGGCAGATAGGCTATTATAGCTTGTCCGACCACCCTCAATACCTCAAGCTGAATGACGTTAAACGCCTCAACCAGGAACAATAGAATTATTATATACCTTACCAGTTCTCCTATTATCTTTGAAGCGGATAGTTTTTGCAGTTTGGTATTGTCTTCGGGAATCAGGTTCTTAACAAACGTATCGGCGCCAACGGCGGACAGAACTGTGGTCAGCAGTTTTCCTGTAATATTTGCTATAAAGATCCCTATTGCCACTATAGCGATAGCAACGAATATATTGGGGAGAAATAGTACTATTTTGTTCAGCATGGCAATGGCGGGCTGGGTGATTGCGGTTATGTTCAGAACCTGCAGGGCCGCTATTATAACCGGGATGAGTATTAAAATATACACGATATAGGATATCATCGATGATATGCTTGCACCTTCTTCGGGCTTTAGCCCTGCTTTTTCCTGAATCTTATCGATATTTAGCTTGCGCAATATGGGAGTGAGCAATTGTCTGATGATATTGGCTACAAAAATGCCTATCAACAGTATTATAACCGCTGCTATCAGGTTGGGAATAAAATCAAGAAATTGAGAAACCATAGAAGCTATGGGAAGGGCAACGTTCTGAAGTCCCAGCTTGTCCAGAACACCCGGCAAAAACAGTACGAATACTATGAAAAAGACCAGTTTGCCGAAGAACTCTATTGAGCTCCCCGTTTTTTCATCCGAAATACCCAGCTTGTCTGTATACTTATCGGCTTTCACCTTGTTTAATAATTTGACCACCAGGTTTTTAACAATGCTTGCTACTATGAAAGCCAGAATCAGGTAAAGTATAGCCGACACAACTGCGGGGAGGGCACCGAAAAACGAATCCCAAAGTCTTGCTAAATAGTCCATAAATACACTCCTCCTTCATATTTTTTTATTATCAAATAGCTGTACAAATTATATAATTGGTAGCTATTTGAAGACTCTTTTATATACGAAAACAACATCACCACATTCTCCGCAGTATGTAGCTATGCATCAATCAATCTATTGCATATCCGTGTGCACATATCTGTTATTGTCAGACCGTTGTAAGATGGGCAAAAAGAAACACTACAGAATGATAACCTTCTTAAGTAAACATCCCTATATACTTTATTACCACCGTTCAGCCGTTCTTAAACAGAAAAGCTTAAAAAAATATTGGAAAAAAATAAGCCGATGCATATTGTCAGAACCTCGGTAACGTTAATAATCAGGAAATTTTTGACTGAAAATACAAATGTGCTGGCTTTAGACTGCTCTTTGAAAAATGTTTTTATGTTTTTGTTGACTATCGGTAAAGTAGCGAGAATTAGGACGGATGTAAGGGGCAGTATTCTTGCAAGTATAAGCCCCAGTATATCGGCGTATGCTGTATAGTACAGAATTTTAAACAGCTTAAGAGCCTTTTCTTTTCCTATGCATATGGGCAGGGTATAGCGTTTGTTTACTATATCATCCTCAATATCGCAGATATTATTTGCCAGCATAATGTTTGCAATTCCCAGTATGCCCGGCAGGGAGACGAAAAAAATCCGCAGGATTTCAGCAGGATTTAAACCAATGGTAAGCATATTTTCCCGATAGGAGAGCAGTGCTATATTGCTTTTATTATGTACATGTATAAAAGCTGATAAAAACACTATTACAAAGCCCATAAAAAAGCCGGAAAACACTTCTCCCAAAGGCATTCTGGAAATGGGCACGGGACCGGATGTATAGAGTATTCCTACCATAAAGGACAATACACCAATAATAAGAACCACCGGGCTGGTCTGCAAATACAATATAAAGCCGCTTACCGATGCTACGATCAAAAGGAATAATATCACGCCCACCACGGTCGACTCTTTCAACCTGTCCCTTACAATGGCATTGTGTTTCTCATAATTGTAGCCCGACACTTTTTTTGCCTTCTTGAAGTCCATGTAGTTGTTTATAGCGGTAGTTGCCATATCAAAACACAGAAGCGAAATCAACATCAGCAAAAAGTTAAGGAAGTTGAATTCTCCATAGCGATATAAAGCCCACACGGTCCCGAGGGCAAAGGGTACCATGCTGGCAACCTTTGTCTGGATCTCAACTAGCTTCAAGAAGCTTCTTAACTTCAATTTCATCAACCCCTTTATCAGCGTATGGTATGGTGAATGACTTTATAGTTATATTCTATCACCAAAATAAATAAAGAAAAAAGCTCTTCCAATCATGTTTTTGTTATTGGTTATTTAAACTCATTTAAATGCTCAAAATTTTAGGAGTAATACAATCGGTAATCTATAGTTGTATGATATAATATAGCTGGGAAAAGGAAGAATGCCAGATTGGTATAAATAAAAAAAAGAAAGGAATACCAAAATGGATAAGAAGAGAATTATCCTTATTCTCTCTGCAGTCGTCGTTTTATGTCTGTCGACTGCTGTTTATAACAACAATAAACCCAAAGATTTAACTTCCTTTATCGCTGCCGGGTGTTCAGCGGAGGATTATTCTCAACAGGAAGATATCGGATATATTACGCTTAAATTGGACGGCGTAAAGAACAGGACCATGGTATTAGAGGTAGAGGATAGAGAATTGCAGGAGCAGCTGCTTCAGACGGATTTGTCGGATATAATCGGGGTAAACATGGTTATGACCATCCCTGCAAAAGAAATAAATAGCCTGCCTGTGGATCCAAGAAATTTTGATGCACTTAAATTACTGTACAATACTGATCAGTATGATGGCTATATAAAGATAGAGAAAATATTTTTTGGAGAAATGGAAGAATCAAAATGAGCAAAAGAACAAACATGGCATAATCCATAGGCACTAAAAAGGATGAAGTAAGCTATAAAATACGTTATAAGGGTGATAGAGATAGATATGGAAAATCTGAACTATAACGATACAACGGAAAGGGCTGTACTTGTAAGTGTTATAAAGAACATAGGGGATGAGGAAAGCCTGGACGAGCTGCATGAGCTAGCTGTAACTGCCGGGGCGGAAGTGGTGGGCATTGTAACGCAGAGACGCGGCACCATCCACACTGCACATTATATTGGAAAGGGCAAACTCGAGGAGCTGAAGCTGTTTATTGAAGATCAGCAGCCGGATCTGGTTATCGTAGATGATGAGCTCACCGGCACTCAGATTAAAAATATAGAAGACCATGTGAATGTAAGGGTGATTGACAGAACCAGCCTAATCCTTGACATATTTGCCAGGAGGGCCAGGACCAGGGAAAGCATGCTTCAGGTGGAACTTGCCCAGTTGAAGTACCGTCTGCCCAGGCTAACGGGTCTGGGAGGACAGCTTTCCAGGCTGGGTGGTGGTATAGGTACCCGTGGTCCCGGTGAGACAAAGCTGGAGACCGACAGGCGGCATATCCAAAACAGAATAAGGGCGATAGAACGGAAATTGGAGGAAATCGAGAGACATCGAAGCCTTTACAGGGACAGGCGGAAGAAAAACCAAATCCCTGTTGTTGCCATTGCGGGGTATACAAATGCCGGGAAATCGACCCTGCTCAACGCCCTTGCAGGGGCGGACGCTTATGTGGAGGATAAGTTGTTTGCAACCCTGGACCCCTCTGCCAGAAAACTTGCGCTACCCTCGGGCAGAGAAGTGATACTGGTTGATACTGTGGGATTTATAAGAAAACTGCCGCACGATCTGGTTGAAGCCTTCAAATCCACCCTGGAGGAAGTAAAATACGCGGATTTGCTGCTTCACGTGATCGATGTTACTTCCCCCGATATGGAAGAGAAGATAAGTGTGGTGGAAAAGGTCCTGACGGATCTGGGAGCTGTAAATACGCCGAAAATCAATGTTTATAACAAGATTGATCTTATGGATATAGCTCCAATTGCAAACGGCAGAGGGATATATATTTCAGCCAGAAATAAAATCGGGCTGGACAGTTTGATGCTGGAGATCGAAAGAGCCGTGTTTTCCGATGTGGAAGTTGTGACCCTGCTGTTGCCCTATGACAAACCTAAAGAATACAGCTATCTCAAGGAAAGGGCAAACATCCTTGAAGAGGCATATGAGACCAGAGGAATGCTTATAAAGGCGGAAGTTGAGAAAAGCATGATGGACAGGCTAAAGGAGTTTATTGTTGTGTAATAAGGAGATAAAGCCAATGAAACCGGCTTTATCTCCTTTCTAATAGGCACACCTATTCAATTTATGATGTGAAAGGAGGACTTTTATGCAAAGTATTTTTTACAAACCAAAGGATGGGTGGGCAGCGGATTTTATTCCTTTTTACAGCAATGGAAGATTTAGATTATTTTATCTCCACGACTGGCGTGATCCGGCAAATCATGGAGAAGGAACGCCCTGGTATCAAATAAGTACAGAGAATTTTATCAATTTTATGGAACATGGAGAGATGCTCCCCAGAGGGGGAAGGAATGCCCAGGATCTATACGTATTTACCGGATGCGTTATAGAAGCCGACGGCTTATACCACATTTTTTACACAGGACACAACCCATATTTCCGCCAGCAGAATAGACCCGAACAAGGCGTTATGCATGCAGTAAGCAACGATTTGGAAAAATGGACCAAACTGGAAGAAGACACCTTTTATGCCTCCGGTGATATATATGAGCTTCATGATTGGAGAGACCCGTTTGTATTCTGGAACGAGGAAGCCAACGAGTACTGGATGCTTTTGGCCGCTCGTTTAAAGAAAGGGCCTTCACGGCGGCGTGGCTGTATTGCCCTGTGCACATCAAAAGATCTGAGAAAGTGGGTTGTAAAGGAACCTTTTTGGGCTCCCGGTTTATATTACACTCACGAGTGTCCTGATCTTTTCAAAATGGGTGACTGGTGGTACCTGGTCTATTCAACTTTTTCGGAGCGGAGTGTAACCCATTATAGAATGAGCAGGAGTTTGGCAGGCCCTTGGATTACTCCCGAGAATGATACCTTTGATGGCAGAGCCTATTATGCTGCCAAGACTTTTTCCGATGGGAAAAAGAGATATATATTTGGATGGAATCCTACCAAAGG
>LFSE01000113.1 GCA_001513075.1 Clostridiales bacterium DTU074
ACAGAGGAGATACTCTTTTCTTTTATTTGTTTGTTTTTTCCCAGAGTAATTTTACACTAACGGTGATAATGCTGACTTCCTCAGGAAGTTATTTCAGCATGTTAACAAAACAACCCTCATTCCACTCATACATATCATTTTGGTTATACTGATTTATTTAAACAGCCTGAAAAACCAATTCCTTCTTATCACCACGGCCTTATGGGGGCACAGCTCCTGACAGCAGTAACATCGAATGCAGCCGTTCAGATCAATTTTAGGCTTACCCTCTGCCATGCTTATAATCTTTGGGGGACAGTATCTGGCACAGTCCCCGCAGCCCACACACTTATCGTACATGACCACCGGGTAAGGCCTCAAATATACCTTTAAAAACTCAGCAATTCGGTTATTGCTCTCCAAAGCCCTGATCAGAAAGCCAACCTGACGGGAGTTAGGCAGTTTAAAATCGCGTATATACAATTGTTCAAATGAATCCCCTACAAGCTCCATATCATCCAAACGGCTGCTGCAAAGACCCCGAGCTTCAGCGCTTTTTATCGTACATATCCTTTCAAGCGGAAGGCCCACCAACGAAGCGGATACCACATCCAAAGCATAGGGATTTGGGCTTATAAGCAGCGCTCCAATATGCCTGACATCCCCAGCAGACGGCCCATTGCCCTCCATACCGACTATTCCGTCCATTACCGAAAGTACGGGTTTTACATATTCGCATATATCAATAAGCAGATCTGAAAAATCGTTGAGATGTTTCATCCTAAGGTGATACTCGGCTTTGGTCATACCGGGAATAACACCGAATAAATTCTTTACGGCTCCGGTAAACAGGGTGAGTTCGTGGGTTTTCAATTTGGCCACCGATATTACGGCATCAACATCCTGCAGTATCTTTATTACGGTCATCCTCTTAGCCATCTTGCCGTCCGGGTTGCTTACCTCCATAACGCCGGTATCGTAATTTAACAGCGCACCGGTGCGCCTATGTACATCTTCCATGCCGCATACCCTGTATATGCCCTTCAAAACCCTGTCGGTATACAGCCCGCCCGGGCTATCGGCAATAATCGGTATGGCACCGGCCGATTGTATTGTCTTTACAAGGGCTTCAACCACTGCCGGATGCACCGTAATGCCTTCCTCAGGCCGTCTGCGGGACAACAGATTACATTTAAGCAAAACCTTCATCCCCGGTTTTATGTATCTGCCGATTCCTCCCAGCAGCTCCAAACACCTGTTTACCGCTCCATCCACAACATCGTTCTGATAGCTATCGCATTTGACCAGCGCTACCGGTCCATATTGCATCCCCCACACCTCCAGTTTATTGTTGCAAACCATTCCGGTATTCCATCAACATATAATTGCTGCTCTCTATATACATCACCGGGGCATACTTGCGCTGACCGTACCATATACCCACAGCAAAACATGCTATCACCAGCAACCATGTTACAGCTTTTCTCATGGTTAACCTGCGCTCATCCTGGAGCCCTACCGCATTGGCAGCCAGGAAACCTCCGATTAACCCCCCTATATGACCCCAGTTGTCTATACCCGGCTGTATAAAGCCAAAGAGCAGATTCACGCCAATAACAATATAAAGCCCCGGACCAAAAATTCGCTTGTACAGGCCTCCTTTTCTTCGTAGAAGGTACAAAAGCGAACCCATTAAGCCAAAGATAGCCCCGGAAGCACCGGCTGCGGGATTTGGGCTGAATAAATAGCTTAATAAACTACCCATAAGGCCGGCAATCATATATATCAATACAAATCGAATCTTTCCAAACAGTTTTTCCACTACCGAACCGTATATGTATAGGGCATATGAATTAAAAAAAAGATGCGTTATGCCGATATGCAAAAACATGGCGGTAAATAGGCGCCAATACTCTCCCCGTACAATTAAATGGTTAATCTTGGCCCCAAAATATAACAGCTGATAATATAAATCCAGGCCAAACACGGTGCCAACAAAACTCATAATCAGCCATATTCCGATGTTAAGCGCCAATATCCCGTAGGTGATATAGGGCATATCCGGGTTCAGACGGAAATTTCTCTTTTTACGCCGATAATATGTTCCTCCGGCATCCCATTCCTCTATTACCTCGTATTCACCCTCTATTATCTCCGGCCTGCGGCCCCATTCATCTCTCACGATATCCTCCTTGACCCATCAATTATGTTTTCATAGTTTTTTCAGGAAGTTGCCGATACGCCTTATAGCCTCATTAATATTTTCAATGGAATAGGCATAGGAACACCTGACAAAACCCTCACCGCTAGAACCAAATGCCGTCCCGGGAACAACCGCCACCTTCTGATCCATGAGAAGCTTTTCACAAAACTCCTCCGAAGTCATTCCGGTTTTTTTAATGGAGGGAAAAACGTAAAACGCCCCCATAGGTTCAAAGCAATCCAATCCTATCTCTCTGAATCCATTCACCATTACCTTTCGCCGCCTGTTGTATTGGCGCACCATGTACTCCACCGAAGCAAAGTCGTCTTCCAATCCGCTGTTAAGGGCCTCGAGGGCTGCTACCTGGGCCATTATGGAAGCACACAGGGTGGTATATTGATGAATCTTAACCATAGCGCCAATCAAATCCGAATGGCCGGCAGCATAACCCAAACGCCAGCCCGTCATGGCAAAGGCCTTTGAAAATCCGTTTATCAGGACGGTACGTTCTTTCATATCAGGAATACTTGTTATACTCACATGCTTCTGCTCATAGGTAAGTTCGGCATATATCTCGTCAGAAATAATGATTATATCGGTGTCCCGTAACACCTCCGCTATTGCCTCCAAATCCTCTCTGGTCATAATTCCACCAGTGGGATTATTGGGATAAGGCAGGATCAACGCCTTGGTCTTTGGAGTAATGCTTTTCTTTAATTGCTCGGGCATGATACGGAAGCCATCCTCAACCCTGCATTCAATTGCCACAGCCTTGCCACCGCAGAATCGTACACATGGCATGTAGGCAACATATGAAGGATCGGGTATTAAAACTTCATCCTCCGGATCCAGAATGGCTCTTAAAGCCAAATCTATGGCTTCGCTGGCTCCTACCGTAACAATGATTTCATTTTCCGGCTTATAGTCAACCCCAAACCGCCGGCTTAAATAAGTGCTTATCGCCTTTCTGAGCTCAAGCATTCCCCAATTGGACGTATAGTAAGTCATTCCTTTCTCCAGAGAGTATATGCACGCCTCACGCACATTCCAGGGGGTAACAAAATCCGGCTCCCCCACCCCCAACGATATAACGCCTTCCATTTCACTGGCTATGTCAAAAAACTTTCTGATTCCGGAAGGTGGTACATCCTTAACCCTGGCTGCTATTTTATTTTTCAAGTTCATGGCACTATCACCTGCCTGTAATCCTTCTCATCACCTTCCAGTATAACTCCGTCTGTTTTATATTTCTTCAGGACGAAATGGGTTGTCGTGCTGACCACTGAATCCAACACCGCCAGCTTTTCAGCTACGAAAAAAGCCACCTCCTTCATCGAACGTCCCTCTACCATTACAGCCAGATCAAAATCTCCCGACATAAGATACACCGACTTAACCTCAGGGAATTTATAGATCCTCTCTGCAATCGCGTCAAAACCCAAATCTCTCTGTGGTGTTACCTTTACCTCAATAAATGCCGTGACATATTCCCTTTGGACCTTGTCCCAGTTGACTATTGTATTGTATTTGACGATAGCCTTCTTTTCCTCCAGTTCCTTTATCTTCTGCCTTACATCATCCACATCGGCATCCAGCATCACGGCAATTTCCTCTGGCGTTCTTCTGCTGTCCTCACTTAATATCTCAAGAATGGCATCGTTCATCTGGTTCATCTCCTTTCATTTAAAAAATACTAATAGGGCTTATCGCCGTCAGCATAATCGGGCAGTATGCGACGCAAACCTTTGGGATAATGGTTCTTCATTAACCCATCCGAAAGTCTGGCCCAGCCCAGAGAATATCCATCAACAGTAACCAGTACCCAGCCCTTACCCTTAAAGCCATTGAGAGTTTGGCCATTGATATACCGTCGTACCTCCGGCGAATTGGCGGGCAGATCGACGCTTTGAAATACCTGCTGCTTTTTCAGAGCCAGAGCCAGGGCATGGCTGGGAATAAATCTTCCCTTTCTTATTTCTCCCAGGTTGAAACCCGGCCGGAAAACCCTGAGGTCTCCCAAATCCGGAAGGGATTCGGATATCCAGTACAGTTGGTTCCTATGAAGATATAATGGCCCTTCCACTTCCTGACAAATGTTTTCTTTTACAAAACTTTCGTACTCGGGACATCCCTTTCTAAGTCCCCAACGCTTATAAAACAAGGGCAGGGACCTGATCTTGCCGTTCGGCTTTCTTTCAAACACAGCTATAAAATGTCCCTCCCCCTTTATTCTATGGGGCCATATGCGAAAGGTCTTTGCAAGTTCAGGATTGCGCTCTGTCCATTCCGGCAGCCCCCTGTCAAACCAATCAAAACCGCCTGTCTCAACCAGATAAAAGTCCTGGTGCTGTTTTAAGAACCAGTCCACTACTTCCTCATTTTCCTCTGGGGAAATGGTACATGTTGAGTACACCATTTTGCCACCAGGCGCCAGCATCCGGGCCGCTTCCTTCAGAATGTCCTTCTGCCTCCGGCTGCATCTGTCCGGAAGGGTAGCCGACCACATGGAACGCACCTCCGGGTTTTTTCTGAACATTCCCTCCCCGGAACAGGGGGCATCCACCAGAATGCGGTCAAAATAGCTGTCAAAAACCATAGCAAGCCTATCGGGGGTTTCCCGGGTAATGACAACATTCTTTACCCCCATTCTTTCCAGGTTCTCTCCCAATACCCGAACTCTTGCGGCGTCAATTTCATTGGCAATGAGAAAACCCTTGTTTTTCAGGTCGGCTGCCAGTTGAAAAGCCTTACCGCCGGGAGCGGCACATAGATCCAGCACCTTATGACCCGGTTTAACCTGAAGAAGCCTGGCCGGCGCCATGGCGCTGGGCTCCTGTATATAATACAGACCGGCATCATAGTACGGATGCTTTCCCGGCCGGTCCTCATATCCGTAGTAAAAACCGCCTTCCGCCCACGGCACGGGGGTCAGGGAAAAGGGAACCATTGTAAAAAAATCCTTTACATCAATTTTTAAAGTATTAACCATCAGGCCCTGGTTTGGCGGTTCCCTATAAATTTCAATAAAGTCGGAATACTGTTCCTTCAATAAACCCTTCATCTTATCCAAAAAGGCTTGGGGCAAATCCCTCAATTTTCTGCCTCCTGCTCAAACAAACCTCCAATTACCCTCAGCTGTTCCAAAGTATATCCTTTTGCCATAAGGGGGGCTATCACATCTTTCTCCCTATCCGGAACATAGGCCTTTATAACTGTGCAGTTCCCCTTTATGTTGTATTCTCCAAGGCATGCCGGTATAAGCAAGGAATCCCCGGGCTTTAATGCCTGCCTTCCTTCCCCGTATTCAATCTCCCCATACCCATTCACAATAGTCAGAGTAAAAAACTTGGAGCCATCGGCAATTCCCTTAATCATACCGTGGCATTCAATCTTTTCCATGGCAAAATGGCGGCACGCCACATAATATGTACGACTGCCCCCTTCTTCTTCAACGGACAGTCCGGCCAATTTCCCCAGGGAATTTCTTCCGGCAAAATCTATGACATCAAGAGCTTTATCGATATGAAGCTCCCTCGGTTTGCCATCATCCCCCAGGCGATTCCAGTCATACACCCGGTACGTCATGTCGGAATTCTGCTGTATCTCGCATATCATAATACCGGAGCCTATCGCATGCACCGTCCCTGCGGGAATATACAGCACATCTCCCGGTTCAACTTCAATACTGTTAAGACACTTTTCCAGCTGCCCCTGCTTTAGTGCCTTTTCAAAATCATCCCTGCTTGTACCGGGCAACACCCCGTAGATCAGCCTGGATCCGGGCTTTGCATGTATGATATACCACATCTCGGTTTTGCCCATCTGGCCATCCTCATGCAATGCAGCATAGGCATCCGATGGATGTACCTGTACCGACAGATCCTGGGCGGCATCCAGTATTTTTATCAGCAGCGGGAATCTGGTCCCGTACCTTCTATATACATCATTACCCAATATTGCGCTTGTATAGGTTTCAATCAGCTGCTGCAGAGTCTGTCCTTTCAGACTGCCGTTGGCCACAACACTGTTTCCGTTTTCATGGCATGCTATATCCCAGCTTTCGCCAATCCTGTCGGAAGGCAAATGCCGGCCAAACTTATCTTCCATGGTCCTCCCGCCCCATATCTTTTCCTTCAATATGGGTTCAAACAACAATGGATACAACATACTTATCTCCTCCGTCATATGCTGTTTATGCTGCAGTATCAGTATCGTCTGTCGAATCTGGCAAAAAGTTATCGCTCATACTACTCAATATACTATTTTTTGTTGCCGGTTTCAAGAAAAAAGATACAAGCTGACCTTACAAAAACTCCCGGCTTTTGCCGGGAGTACATTCATCTCCTTAACTATCTTCATGCTGTTTATTCTGATTCTTATTAGGCTTCATCTTAGGCTTCATCGGTGGATTCGGTATCGGATTGCTCCTCCCCACTGTTGTTACTACCATTGTTGTTACTACCATTGCTATTTCCCTGATTATTTGACGGTTGTTCATTGGGCTTGGTATCGCCGGTCTTGCCGTTATTATTTGACGGCTGTTCTTCTTCGGGAGGTTTGGGAGGCCCCACTCTCTTCAGTCCCACAATTCTGGGGTAATTGCTGTAAGCCTCCTTAACCCTTTTAATTTCTTTCCCGTCTTTATAGTATACCCGATATGTCTGCACCTTGATGCCCGGCCTTGACGGATACTCAATCACTTCTTCACCGGGTGCAAGGGTATTATCCTGTACCACCTTTTCTGCGGGCTTGGAGGTTTGTTCCAGAATTACCGAAATAACATCTATCTTATCATATTCAGTTGGAGCTTTCCCATATACTTCCACATAAAGTCTGCCGTTTTTGATATACCGATCAAAAAACACAGGTGTATCCTTATTATTCCTTATTTTGATATCAAGCACGGGATAGCTTACCGTTGCATCCTGCCCTACCTTTGCATATACCGACGGCCAGGAATGATGGTATCTTTCAATTATCTCAAGATCCGCCCGAATGGCAGCCCCGTATAATGTAGTAGACGTCTGACAATTTCCTCCCCCCGGCTCATCCACCAGCTTCTTACCTTCTTTTATTACCGGTGCATCCTTATAGCCCTGGGCCTTATCCCTTGGGCCAGTTGCTTCATTTAATGAAAAAATTTCGCCAGGATCCAGTCGCAAACCGTCATAACTCTTCGAAGAGAGGATTATATTATGAGTCCTTGCAGCCGAACTGGTTAAGGGAGTAGAATAAACTGCAATCTTGCTGGTCCACGTCTTGACTTCTTCCAGCGTATATTTGGGTTGAATGAGCTGTACCGGTATTTCGTAGGGACTAAAATCTCGGGCATCCACTTTTTCCTTCAAATCAGCTAAGGCCTCGTCAACCAGCATCCCTTTCCCGATAACCTCTTCGGTAAATGAAAATTTCTCTTCTTCATCTGGATGAAACTCGATCTGAGCATCCACAGGCTCCAGATTTATCTGCCGGGCAATGGCCTCAAGCTCGTCCTGTAAGAGGGAAACATCATAGGTTAGAACCGTAGTAAAATAATAACCCGTTTTACTAGCTTCATATATCTGCCTTAGCCGTTCAATAATGTTGCCCTGCCTTCCCACCTGATAAGCCTGATTAACGACCTCTTCTATGTTAATCTTGGCACCGATGGCCTCATATCCATATTCCCATACCAGATCCTCATGACGCAAAACAATATTGATGGCTTCCAGTTCGGGCTGTCTCAACGCTTTTATGGCATTTAACCCTTCATCATATGTCATGCCTTCAAGATCAATATTGTCGACGGTAACCCCGGCATAGAACGTTTCTAAATTCAGGATATGGTATCCGTAAATAAAAGCGCCTAAAGCAGCTAATATCAGAAAGGTAAAAAATACAACCAGGAAGGCTGTGCCAACCTTACCCGCTCTTCTCTTTTTAGAAACAGCTGCCCTTTTTGATTGAGTTCGTGATTGCATAGGTAATCCTCCAGCTATCAAATCAAAATATTACATAATTGGCAGTAATACCACTTTATTTATAGTAGAGCAGTTGAACAAAAAAGTAAATATATCAATCAATAAAATAATAAAAGCTTAATATCCTGAAGCAAAAACGTAAATAATAGTAACAATTTATTAAATATTGTATTACGTTTTTCCATAATTATGTATTTATATCAAATTATCTTTAGCCACTCCAATCAGTTCGGCTCTACGTTCATGGTAAGCTCAACCAGCTTGCCCCCGGCCTTTACCCTGTCAATCACTTCATCGGTAACAATCTCCCCTTTATCGGCAAGCAGCTGTCCCGACTCACTTAGAATCCGCTTTTTCACCCTTTTCCCCAGCAAAAAGCGCCTCTGCTTTAGCTCAAACATTCTTGAAGGCCCTGGTTCATCGTCATGCTCCTCGTAAATGCCTTGTTCATCCGGCTTATCATCTGTCGTGAAATTTTCCCGGAGGGCATCCCCAGATATGATGATAACACCCTTCCCATAGGTTAAAATATCGGAAGCATTTATGGTGATAGAATGCTCCTTACCGCTTAATTCGCACATCGAGATGCTTCCGTCCTGTTCACAAACAGAACATTCCTTTACCTCGCCGATGTATTCTCCCTTTTGTGTATAAACTTTGGAGCCAATAATCTTTACATCACGCTTTATTAAATCCAATGCATCCTGGGCTTGGATGAAGGGGACGATATTTTCCTGGCTTTCTACTGTAATCACATCGGTACCGATCCCCATAACCTTTTCAAAAGGCAATAATTTCGCACCCAAATACCACTGTCCGTCATCTACTATCAAATACTTTATCCTTCCGTTGGCCGGATCAAACAGCACGTCCTTTATATGACCGTACTCCAGACCTTCCTTGACACAGATCAGCGATAATCCGATAATCTCTCGTATACTTTTCATATAGACCCCCCTGCGGTATATTGTGGCTGATATACATACCTTACGAATTGTTGGCCATTCTGTAGCATAGAATATATAGGCTGTCACTCAAGTGTACATTTTCTACCACCACATCATCAGGCAAAACCACATCTATCGGAGCAAAGTTCCAAATATTTTTTATGCCGCAATCCACCAGTAGCTCGGCCACTTCCTGAGCCTTTTCCTTAGGTGTACATATTATTCCAATGTCAATCCGGTTGTTTGCCATAAAGCTTTTCATGGTATCTATGTCAAGAATATCAATGCCGCGGATTGACATACCCACCAGCCTGGGGTTTATATCAAACAATGCCTTAATGAAAAAGCCTTCCTTTTCAAACCCGCTGTAGTTTGCCAGCGCCTGCCCTAAATTCCCTGCACCTACCACCACCATATTATACTGCCTGTCAAGCCCTATTATCTTCTTAAGCTCTCCACATAGCTCCGGAACATTATACCCATATCCCTGTTGCCCAAAACCTCCAAAACAGTTAAAATCCTGACGTATTTGAGAGGCAGTTAACCCCATTTTTTGTCCCAATTCATTGGAAGACACCCTTTGAACACCGTTTTTTTTCATTTCGGTTATATAACGATAATATTTGGGTAAACGACGAATGACAGCTTCGGACACCCTGCTCCTGCGTTTTGCCATTCAATAACCTCCTTTAACGTTTATTTTTTAACAATGTTGCACTTCTATGATATCATCAATCTATCCTATAGTCAACAAATAATCCAATATTTAACATTAATACCTTGTCACATTTATTAAAAAAGCAATGGGGATAAAACCCCCTTGCTTTTTTATATAAGACGAATATTCATTTTAGCCATGGCAATGTACCAATAAGCTTATATTCTTAACTGCCCAATCCTCCTTAAAATATAAAAGGTTGGTCGTATATCACGATGTCAGGCCGCTGCCGCATCCGAGCCCATTCATCCTTACTATCTATACAATACCCCATACCCGCTTTGATTAACATAAATACTATGAATTTTTTCGGGTATAATTAAGCAGTCCGCCTGCCAGGATGATCTCCTTTAAGCGGGGAGAGAGGGCAAGCTTGACATTATATTCCCTATTCTTTGTAATATTTTTAACAATTAATACATCACCCTGTCTTATCTGCTTAACCGCATCCTCAATTACCAGAGCATCCCCCATGTCAATATCATCGTAATCCTTTTCATCAGCAAAGGTCAACGGCAATATGCCGGAATTGATAAGGTTTGCCATATGGATTCGTGCAAAGGACTTTGCAATAACCCCTTTTATCCCCAGATACAAAGGCACCAATGCCGCATGTTCCCTGCTGGAACCCTGGCCGTAGTTATGCCCGCCTACCAAAAAGCCACCGCCTGCGCTCTTTGCACGGGCCGGAAAATCTTTATCCACCAGTGTCAGGCAGTAATCCGCCAGATACGGTATGTTGGAGCGGTACGGAAGCAGTTTGGCACCCGACGGCATTATATGATCGGTGGTAATGTTATCTCCCATCTTAAGCAGCACCGTACCCTCAACCCTCTCGGGCAATTCCTTATTGACCGGGAAGGGCTTTATGTTCGGACCGCGGACTACTTCCACAGAGGCTCCATCCTCAGCCGGCGGAATGATCAGATTATCGTTGATTTCAAAGGTTTCCGGCAACTCAACAACCGGATACTCTCCCAGAGTTCTGGGATCGGTCAGTACTCCTGTTAAAGCTGAAGCGGCTGCAACTTCAGGACTTACCAAATACACCTTGGCACTGGGAGTACCGCTTCGCCCGTAAAAATTGCGGTTGAAGGTGCGCAGCGAAACGGCATTGGAGGCCGGAGCCTGTCCCATTCCAATACAAGGCCCGCAGGCACATTCCAGGATGCGGGCACCCGCAGCTATCAAATCAGCCAATGCTCCGTTTCTCGCCAGCATTGAATATACCTGCTTGGAACCCGGAGATATTACAAGGCTTACATCCGGGTGTACCGTTTTACCTTCTAGAATTCTGGCCACCCTCATGAGATCCAGATAGGATGAATTGGTACAGCTGCCCACAGCCACCTGATCCACCTTAATCGGGCCTACATTTCTCACGGTATCCACATTGTCGGGGCTGTGGGGCTGGGCCACCATGGGCTCCAGCTTGCCTAAGTCAATCACAATCTCTTCATCATAGTAAGCATCATCATCGGCTGTAAGAGGCACCCATTCATCTTCACGCATCTGGGCTTTCATAAAGGCCCGGGTCACTTCATCGCTGGGAAAAATGGAGGTGGTTGCTCCCAGTTCGGCACCCATATTGGTTATGGTAGCCCTTTCGGGTACCGTCAGGGTAGAAACGCCCTCGCCGGCATACTCAATTATCTTCCCTACTCCGCCCTTAACGGTCATTATTCTTAAAAGCTCGAGAATTACATCTTTTGCCGTCACCCAGGGATTGAGCTTACCCTTAAGCACAACCCTGCACACCTTGGGCATGGTCAGATAATATGGGCCTCCACCCATTGCTACAGCCACATCCAGTCCACCGGCTCCAATAGCCAGCATTCCTATTCCGCCCGCTGTTGGAGTATGGCTGTCGGAACCTAGCAATGTCCAGCCCGGCCTTGCAAAACGCTCCAGATGAACCTGATGGCAGATTCCGTTGCCCGGTTTGGAGAAATAAATACCGTACTTTGACGTCACGGTCTGTATATATTTATGATCATCGGCATTCTCAAAACCCGTCTGAAGGGTATTGTGATCTACGTATGCCACCGACTTTTTTGTTCTAACCCGCGGAATTCCCATGGCCTCAAACTGAAGGTAAGCCATTGTACCGGTTGAATCCTGAGTCAGGGTCTGATCGATTGAAATGGCAATCTCCTCACCATGCTGCATCCTGCCGGATACAAGATGGTTTTCTATTATTTTTTGTACTATGTTCTTTCCCAATTTTTATCCCCCTTCGTTGCGAGATTGTCAAAAATGCAATCCGCTTAAGCTTTTCATGCATTGTTAAGATAATTGTATATAATTATGCAATATGTGTCAATGAATTTAAAGAGCGTCCGGCATTCTTCTTATGATTGGGATATGCATATTATATACCCGCAGCCGCAGAAAAATAAACGGAGTAAGAGACGTTTGGACTGCAAAAACCGATATTTTGCCAGTTTATTTTGCCAGTTTTGCAAAATGATGCTATAATAATGAGAAAAAATGGCATGTAAGGAGGATGGGCATGAAGCCTTTCAGGCGATTAAAGCAGCAAATCATAAGATTTAGTGCCAACAGACCATACGTATTTGCACTGTTAATTGCTATTATATTGAGCATACTGGAAAAGCTGTTTATACCTGCCATCGGAATAATGCCCTTCATCATTTTGCTGATTTTAAATACTGCAGCTCTTGAATTTGCGGTATACATACTGAAAAAAATAATACAAACGAGAATCGAATCAATGGCATACATAATGGAACGCATAAAAAACAGGGATTTAAGCCTGATCCCGGAGATTTCGGAACATGAAGGTCCAAACTCCGTATCCGACAGTTTTAACAATATGATATCCGAGCTGAGATCCATCATATCCGCCTTAAAAAGCATAACAAATCAACTGGTTGATACGGCCATGCTCTTAAATACCGATACCGAGGCAGTAAATCGCTCCATCGATGATATATCCGCCACAATGAATGAAGTTGCCCATGGCGCATCCGAACAGGCGGCTGAAGCTGAACGGGGAGTTAACCTAATCACCAATTTGTCACAGCAAATTCAACTGGTATTTGAAAATACCAATAGGGTGGTAGAGGACTCAAAAAATATGCAAATCCTTAATCAGCGTGGACTTGAAGCCGTAAGAACATTGAGGGAATCCAATGAACAGAGTCAGAGCGCAGCTGCAAAGGTTATGGAGTTTATAACCACTTCGGCAGAACGATCAAAAAGCATCAGTGAATTTGTCAATACTATAAACAATATATCTGAGCAAACCAATTTGCTTGCTCTCAATGCAGCAATTGAAGCTGCAAGAGCCGGAGAAGCAGGTCGGGGTTTCGCTGTGGTGGCCGATGAGGTAAGAAAACTGGCCGATGCTTCCAGGAATGCCGCTGAACAGGTAGAGAAAATTATGGCCCAAATAATTGAAGATGCTGACAAGGCAACAAGCATCATCAATTCGGTCAATGCCGTTATGGAAAACCAGGTGAAAGCTGTGGAAAATACCAACGATGCCTTCTACACAATAGCACAGGGAATCGAAAATATAATCGAGCGTATAGACAACATAAGCCAGTCCATTGCAGTAATGGAAGATGATAAAAACAACGTGATAGATGCCATTCAGAATATCTCATCCGTCTCTCAGCAAGCTGCTGCAGCCAGCCAGGAAGTGGCCGCCAGCACCTTAGAGCAGAAGAGCATAATTGAGCAATTAGCCTCGTACTCCAGAACCCTCAATGAACTTTCAATCCAACTGAGACAATACGTTAACGCATATAAAATATGAAAGGGGTATCCCTCTATACACCAGATACCCCTTATATATGCGTTCACATAACATTGGAATCAGCTGTTTTCCCTTCAGAATTCAAAACTTTATCCGGATTCATCAGCACAATCCTATCTCCATCCATCTCCACTATTACCCTGTTCTGCTCACTCAAGCCCAAGGCATCGATATATTCTTTGGGGATCTGAAGTCGGCCCGCTTTATCTATTACTGCCAGTTCCATATGAGTTTCCTCGCTGACCGTTCCTATGTCATTGCTTATCTCGGCCAATTTCTCAGCATAGGATATTCTACGTACAAATTCGCTGCTGGTTCTGCCGTCCCGGATAGCCACCACTCTGTCCACCTTGCTGGCTATTTGCCTATCATGGGTGACGATTATGATGGTCACACCCAAAGCTTCATTTATATCCCTAAAAACATCCAGTATGGTTGCTGCCGTTTTGGTATCAACCGCGCCAGTAGGCTCATCAGCCAAAATCAGCTTGGGGTTGTTTGCTAATGCAATTGCAATTGCCACACGCTGCTGCTCCCCGCCTGACAATTGTTCCAATCTGTTATTCTTCCTTGGAGCCAGACCTACCATGTCCAGCAGCTCCAATGCCCGCTGCCGTTTAGCTCTGCCGGTCAAAAACATGGGAAGCTCCACATTTTCAAGGGCAGTCAGGTATGGAATAAGGTTCCTGGCATTGTTTTGCCATACAAAGCCTACCGTTTCCCTCTTGTATTTGACCAGTTCCTTATCGGTAAGCTTTAATAAATCCTTACCATCCACGAAAACCTTCCCGGCTGAAGGACGATCCAGGCCGCCCAATATGTTAAGCAGTGTCGATTTACCACTTCCGCTGTTTCCAATGATGGCCATCAGCTCTCCCTTTTCGACTGTAAGATCCAACCCCTGCAATGCTACTACCTCAATATCAGCGGCCTTATATATTTTAACCAGATTATCACACACTACCATATATTCAACATCATTATTGCTCATCTACAATCTCACCGTCCTCAAGAGTATATACATGATCCGCTATTTCCACCATGCTCGGATCATGAGTTGACATAACTACGGTAAGGCCTTCCTTTTCTACCAGGTTCTTAAACACCTTTACAACCTGCAGGCCTGTATTGGTATCCAGTTCGGCAGTGGGCTCATCAGCAAACACCACTCTCGGACGATGGGCAATGGCTCTTGCTATTGCCACCCTCTGCTGTTCACCGCCGGACAATTCACTGGGCCTATGGTGCATCCTCTTGCTAAGACCTACAAAGGCAAGGCATTCCTCAGCCCTCTTCCTTCTTTCGCCGGAATTATAACCGGCTACCCTTAATGCAAACTCAACGTTTTCATATGCGGACATCATTGAAATAAGGGCTATCGACTGGAAAACAAAGCCCATTTCCTTCTGCCGCAGCACATCCCGCCTGGCTTCCGACATCTGGGTTATTTCATTTCCGTTAAAATAGATCTTTCCGCTGGTAGGCTTATCCAAAGCTCCAAGGAGATTTATAAGGGTCGTCTTTCCCGAACCCGACCGCCCCCTCAATATGGTTAGGGTACCTGCTTTGATCGAAATGCTGACATTTTTCAATGCATATATCGTTTCCCTGCCTGAAGGAAAACATCGAGTTACACCCTCTGTTCTGATTATGACAGGTTTCATTTAATCATTCACTCTTTCTTACTATAATTGATATACATATATTTTATAGATATACGACATTTAATAGCGTAATTCCTGCTAAAATAGAATATTTATTTCAATGATAATTATAGCACATATATAAACAAAACAAAAAGCCTGAGCCATGCTATATGAATGGCCCAGGCTTCTATTGTACGGGTTTTATCCCGAAAAAGATTACTCTTCAGAGCTGCACCAGGGTTTTTGCTTTTTATTACTTAAACTCCACTTCTCTCTTTTCCTTATGGGCAATATAGGAAGCCTCCAGCAATTCTGTTAACTTTGTGCCTTCCTCCAGATCATACCTTATTGGGGTCCCCAATGTTATTGCATCAACCCATTGTTTTAGCGGCGGATCCAGGGGCTTGGGCAGATCCTGGGGAGAAACCCAGCCTTTAAATTTCTCAGGCATTTTTTCGGATATCAGCTTAACATCCCTGCCTATTGCTATAAGGGTGCCTTCTGTCCCGTATATTTCCAGTGAGCCGGGTGTCCTATATGTAACTAAACTTGTTTCAACAATTGCAACGGCTTTGTTCTTAAACTCTATGGCACACACAGCATTGTCTTCCACGGCTCTGCCGGTAAAGTAGTTATACATGGATGTTATCCTTGCTGGCTTGCCCAAAAACCAACTTGCTAGGTACATCGGATGGCATCCCAGATCCATCATGGCGCCGCCGCCGGCCATCTTCTCATCATACCAGTAGTCGGGAAGCCAATCCCTCAAAGACCCATCATGTCCGTTTCTGATCCTTACCAGAGTAATATCTCCAAGGATTCCCTCATCAATTAACTTCTTGGCATAGAGATTCTGAGGAGCCGTTCGGGCAGGGAAGGAGATGCAGAACTTAACGCCTGCCTTCCTAACCGCCTCGGAAATCCTGTTACATTCCTCGACAGTCAATGCCATTGCTTTTTCGGTGAAGATGTGCTTGCCGGCATTGGCTGCAGCCACCATAACATCGGCATGCATGCTGGTCGGCGCATCCACAACGACACCGTCCACATCATCTCTTTTCAGCAGGGTATCCAAATCTTCCTCGAAATCTGCCTTTAAGTCCTCAGCCCATTTTCTTCCTCGCTCTGGCTCTTCATCCCATACAGCAGTAATCTGTACATTATCCAAACCCTGTAAAAACTTTGCATAGCCCTCTGCATGTACATGCCATTTGCTTAGCATTGCTACTCGTAACATTTTAAATCCTCCTCTTTAATAATTATTGTCGTCGGTTTAATTCATATAATCACCAGCTCTGAAGAGTAAATGTTTATGCGGTTAAAATTCTGTCCACAACCAATTTCCTGAATTCGGGTGTCAACAGACAGAAGTAAGCCGTAAAGCCCGTTACCCTGACAACGAGATCCGGATATTTGGAAGGATCTTTATTTGCTTCCAATATCTGATCTTTGTCGATAATATTTATATTTAGCAATGTAGCTCCGTTGTCCATAATCGTCATTATATAGTCCGATATTTTTTGTATGGCCTCATCATCCTTGGCAATGCCTGGGTCTAACTCCAACTGTATCGGCGCGGTGTTACCATAACCCGGCTGAACTGCGCATATTATATTGGACATGGCGGTTACGGCTCCGTCCTTTCTAAACTGGGGATGGGGATTACAGCCATGGTTAATTGGTTCGTACGCCTTTCTTCCATTAGGAGTTGCACCAACAACTTTGCCCAGCTGTATGGTGTTGGACCAGGAAAACCATCCTGGTATAAACTTATAGGGGTAATATTGCTCCATGGAGTTTACATCATCGGTAAATGCCTCTGATATCCTCACACCCCATTTATCCCCCAATGAGTTCCCGCCACCATATCTTTCGCTTGCAGCCAGCATAAGGCGGATATATTCTCCTTCAACACCTTCAAAATTGTTTTTCAGCGTTTCATAAAGCTTTTGCCAGCTGATTCGTTTTTCCCTTTCTACCCGCTGCTCCAGTGCGGCAAAGGAATCGGCCACTGTTGCAATCCCGGTTCCATCAATACACATATTATAGTACTGAGCACCGCCGTCCACCATATCACGGCCTTTTTCAACAGGGCCATGGCATATAAGGTTCAAAACAAGTTCAGGCTGGTTTTTAACCTGATTCTTCAGATGAAAATCAATCCCGGCTGCCGTAATCTCAACCGCTTTTCTTTGATGTTTTCTATAATAGTCCCACAAAGTTTCAACCGTAGGATTTTTCTCCTTTTCCATCATTTCGTCAAGGGCGATTTCGAATATCTTAGCGCAATTGATCTTTACGCAATCATTTAAAGTATATTCCAAACCGGGAAGGCTCATCCAATGACAGCCTACCGCCACACGCTGCCTGGCAATTTCAAGGGGATATCCCTTTCTCATAAAACCTTCGCATAAGGCTTTGTCTCCCGAAAACCTCGGCCAACCCTTTT
This sequence comes from Clostridiales bacterium DTU074, assembly GCA_001513075.1. Classification (GTDB taxonomy): domain Bacteria; phylum Bacillota; class Clostridia; order Caldicoprobacterales; family Caldicoprobacteraceae; genus DTU074. The sequence goes on from LFSE01000113.1 coordinate 17,687, forward strand.
TGTTCTTAAAAAGATAGTAAACTGCCTTGTTGATGAACCTTTTATCGGTTTTCTCATGCACCCTGACCGTAATATTACAGGACGAATTGAGCCAATCCGCAGCTTCAAGTATCAGATAGGAAAAATATGTGGTCATATCATTTCCATGCTCATCCAAACCGCCTATCTGGTAATAATGAGGGTCATTCAAGAGAAGGCATGCAATATAGTATTTAGCTTCATCCTCACCGCTTATCCTGCCCGCAGAAAGATCCGCTTCATAATACGGTCTCAATAATTCATCCAGCTGTCCGCCGGCACCGTCCCTATTATACGTTCTGCTGGCCATGTTAAACCAGCAAATCCATTGGCAGGCTTCCCTTAAAGTTCGCGGCGGCTCGGTTATTATCCATTCATTTACTTTTAACATTTGCTGTAGGTTTTCTTTAAGATCCGGATGTTTCTCCTGTTCTATAGCCTCCTTGGTTACCTCGATCGTGTTTGCGATCCATTGTTGTATGCCTTTTACCACCATTACCTCAGCATCATAGAATTCATCATGTCCCAGATTTTTTAAGCGGTATTCTTCAAGTTTCCTTAAAATGCCACCCCATCCCAAGGAAAGGCCTATACGATAGTCCCCGCCAAAATGTGAGTCAGCCCCAATACCGGATACAATACCGTATTTTTCAATGCCCGGCTTTAAATGATCGTAGTTCAGTTCGGGTTTCCATCGTTTTCTCCCCTTCAGCCAGGGCATGCAGAACATCCAGCGACAGGTAAATGCATCAACGGGATCTATAAAAATCGGATGCGTAGCCATCAGCTTGTGGAAATTTTTACTCCAACCTTCATATCCATACCAAGAGCCATCGGGATGGTTGGGAATGCATTCCCAAGTATATTCTTCGGGTGGTAAGATTGAACCATAGTCATCTCCGTCCTGGTATGGTCTTATCCCCATTTTTTCTTTAGTTTGCTCCAGCTTACGCTCGCGCAGTATACGAACGCGTTCGCGGTAGTCCAGTTGGGTATCGGGATCGATCCTGTTAACAAGTACCATTTTATATAAGGTAGACATGATTTAATATCATCCTTTCAGTAAAAAACGATCATCCTCTTTATTACAACAATATTGCTAACCAATCCTCACTGCCAATCCGATTTCCCGCACTTCCCTTGCCAATGCCTCAATCCGTTCTTCTTTTAAAGGCCTAACTCCCTTAAATGCATTACTCAAGCCCAAACCGTTATATTTGCTCTCCCCAAGAGGATTAAAATTCAACAGCTCGTAATACATAAGTCCCTTTGCACCTTTTAGCAGATTCGCTATTTCGCATATTGTTTCCTGGTTATCATTTACTCCGGGAATAATCGGAGTTCTCGCTATAATGGGCTTATCCAGTTCAATCAGCCGCTCCACATTCTGCAATATTTTCCTGTTGGATACACCGGTCCATTTCTTGTGGAGCTGTTCATCCACCAATTTAATATCGAACATGATAAGATCAAGCAGCGGCAACATTTCTTCCATCAGTTTCCAGTCGTAATTCATATTGGTTTCCACTGCCGTTGAAATCCCCAAAGCCTTTGCTGTAGTCAGGATGGAGGCAAGAAACTCCGCCTGGCAAAAAGCCTCACCACCGGATACGGTAATGCCGCCACCCGAATGCTCATAATAGCTCTTATCCTGAATTACTTCATCCATTATCTCCTCAGCAGTCATAATACGGCCCGAAATGGTGATTGCACCTGAAAAGCAGACATCCGCACATCGGCCGCAGACAACACACAGGCTGCGATCGAATATTATACTACCATCAATAATCCTTCGTGCCTGATTCGTACATACCTCCACGCATTTTCCGCACCCTATGCATTTTTCCGGATATAGTATAAGCTCCGGTTTGGCTGATATGGTTTCAGGATTGTGACACCAAGCGCATCGCATGTTGCATCCTTTCAAAAATATCGTCGTCCTTATCCCCGGTCCGTCGTGCAGTGAAAAGCGCTGGATATCTGTTACAATGCCTTGCATATATATCCTCCTAAATGCATATATTGGCCCCCTACATAACATTGAAAAATTCTATAGAGGCCTGAACCGCTTCCTGTATACCAAACTCCCGGCAAGGAGTGTTCAGGCCTCATGTAGTTATGCCGCCGGTTCAGTAAGGCCGGAGCATATATTCAAATAGTAAGGCCAAATACTTTTTTGTAAATTCAAATCCTGTCCGAGGCCCCTCGGCTCCATCTGTTTTGTATATATTCTGAAATTTGATCAACATACATTAGAATTCGGGTATCTCTATCTCGACCTCTCTTTTTAGTTTTGCAGATCTGTAAATTCCGTCAATTATTGCCTGGTTGTATATGATTTCCTCGCCCGGTATCGGAGCAGGCCGACCTTCCTTAATTGCATCGCAAAAATCACGAACCTTTGCTGCAAAAACATCGACTTTCTGAGGACTTGAATAGGCATCAAATGGATGGGACGGTAATATATAGCTATCAACTTGCATTCCGTTTACATCGGTAAATAGCATAACGCGAGATGGCTTGTTTGCATAATCAAAGCTGTTGATGATCTTTATTCCGCCCTCCGTTCCCAGCCAAAGGGTATCGCCGAGGGAATCGGCGTGCATTGCCCATGCCTGCTTAAATACGAAGGTTATGTCCCCTTCCAGCCTAATAAAGGCAACGGAAAAATCATCCACATTGAATTTTTCAGGTTCCGGCCAATATTTGGGATTTTTGCCGAAATAATCGGTAGCAACCGCCGATACCGTTAACGGTTTGGGATAGCCTACCGCATGGAGGCACTCATCGATGGAATAGCAGCCGATGTCCCCAAGACATCCAAATCCTGCCTTATCGCCTTCTATAAAAGTACCCCCGGGTATACCCCTTCTTCGTCCGCCTCCACTTTGTATGTAATAAACCTTTCCGATAGTTCCGGAGCGAATGATCTCATCTACCTTCTGCCGCATATAGCTATACCTGGGCTGAAATCCTATGGTAAGAATTTTGTTGGCTTTTTTGGCCGCTTTCACCATATCAACCGCTTCCTGTAACGTAAATGACATGGGCTTTTCGCACTGAACATGCAGTCCGGCTTCCAAAGCCATAATGGCGCATTCAGCATGGGTGGTGTTGTAAGTGCATATGGTTACTCCATCCATTTCAACGTTTTTTATCAGTTCTTCTGCACTTTCAAAAGCCTGAGCGTTTGGCAGATCCCATTTTTCAAAAAATGCCTTTGCCTTTCCCGGTACTATATCGGCGCCTCCGACAATTTCTACGTCATCAAATTGCTTATAAGCAGCCATGTGAGCATGAGCTATGCCGCCCGTCCCGATGATTCCTATGCGCAGTTTTCTTTCCATAAACCATTCCTCCTTATATATTTGATACAGGCTTAAACAGTGAATTATATCACCGCTAAACCCGTAAACCTTATACCATCCGGGTAACAGCAGACACTTTTGTTTTCATATCCCGACGGTTTACCAACCTACCGGTTTATTCACCCGTCAAAATGATCCTTATTCCATCGGGATTATTGTCATAGAAAACCACAACAGTATTGCTTGCGTCATCCCACTCGTGTTTAATATCAACCACCTGATTATCACAATAAGCCTTTACGCAGGTCACTTTTTCGGTTGAATAGATTCGCGCAACGCCGGGAACTCTCTCCGGCCCCTTGGCCATAAAATCTATTGTTAATTTACCGCTTCCGCATTCTTTATCATTGCGCGTGACCTTCAGCTCATCTATTCTTGAAGAAGCGGCGATCAATTTGGGGGCAGTACTGGCTGACAGGCTGTTTAAATCATACAGGAAGGCTAATTCTCCTGCTTTTATCTCCACACCGTTTCGGATAGTGAGCTTTGCATCAAAAAGATCCACATAGCTTCCTTCCAATATAACCGGCTGTTCATCCACCGATTCGTCCATCACTGCCACAATAGTATACGGTCCGCGATGGAGAATAAAATGATTTTTGGGCTTCCACTCAAGCTCGGGATACCCCGACATTTTCAGTACATTCTTCACGACATCCCTCAAATCCTGCGCTTTATGCCTGTCATAGGCACATTCAACGGGATTTACATTAAGATATGCTAATATTCCCTTCCCTACCCGCTTGATAAGGCTTTCGCCATTTTCCATAGCTTTGATTTCATCGGATTTAACACCCAGGCATTCGAAAAGGTGTTCCCTTGGTGAGACATATTTGCGTCGGCCTTCGGTCCACCAATTTCTGATGTTGTGGTAAGGATCCGAGTCATCGCCCACATAGATCAGAATTCCTCCGTCCAATACCCACTGGGCAATGGCATTATGAATGTAGGGTGATTCGGGCTTCATAAATTCGTAGCTCAATAACAACACGCGATAATCGTTCAGATAATCCGGGAAACGCGCAATATTGTCCAACTGCACCGGTCTTACTGCAACGCCGTGTTTTAGCAACGGAAGGGCCAAACCGTAGAACTCGTTCCATTCCACTAGTTTTTTCCTCAGATCCGGCTCATTGACACCGTCAGCTCCTAAATCCATATAAAATCTCTGGAACATGCCGGAATCAGCCAGCAATAAGCCTACTTCCAGATTGTCGCGACCCCAGACCGTTTTATCCTGCTCCATATCGCGAAGTGTATTCATAATCGTTAACAGAACACATGCATAATCGGAAGGAATACCTTCCCGTCCGGTCCCGTCCTGTTTAGGATATTCCCGGTTGAATATGCGGTTGGGCCACGGCGCTACTTCGTATCTTGATACCTTGGGATGGAACAAGGAAGCCACCACGGTTTTAAAATAATTTGTCCTGTAATCCTCCCATGTATGATTGGGATTGTCCTCTATCGGGTCATGGAGAAACCACATACGCCGATCTGAACCCCGGGTCAGCTCCTGCATTATGCCGTATTCCAGAAAAGCCGTCTCAAAAGTCCTTTCTTTTCTTACACCTTCGTATACATTGGGAGTTCTGGAAGTGCCGGTCCAGATCTGTGCTATATAACCGTCAACTCCCGGTATGTCCAGCAATCTTGATTCGGGGCTAACAATCCTCCATTGGGTATAGTTAATCAGGCTGTGAGTTGGAACATAAAAGCGCAGATCCCTTTGATACTTTACCTTAGCATACTCTTTTAAAGAACCGCATAGCCTGTCAAGACATCGGGCATATAGATAGGCTTTTAATTTGGAAGCCCTGTATTGATTGTCGGGAGATTCATGAGGAGGCCTCCACGGCTCTTTATAATAGATTTCCCATTCCCGCTTAAACGCCTCGGAATAACCCCCGTCCGCCCAGAATTCCGGCTCTTCCAGGTGTATGGCTTCCACACCCGTGTCCACGGCCACCTTTATCTTTTCTATAAGATATTCTGCAAAGGATATTGTAGGCACCATATAGGGGACGTCCTTGCCATGCAGGATGTATGAGCCATCTCTTCGCTTTTGTGCCTCATCCCAGTGGTTCCGTCCGTCAAATTCACCGTACAGATAATCCTGATACTGGCCCCAGGCAATACCGGTCATAAGATGAACTCTATATCCCCTCTCCCGCCATTTTTCAATCCGTTGAGGCATGGTTTCATCCACGCCGTATACCATTACAAAATCGGTCTGCAAGTCAATGGATGGATTATAGGGTGCTCGCTCCTGGAAACCGGTAAGTTCACGTTCTCTTCCTTTCACTTTCATTCACTCCTTTGCCGCTCCCGCTTTGCTGACACTTATTGAACAATATCAGACTACAATACTATTATGTGCATCAACAAAAAAAGCATGTTATTTTTTGAAATTAAAATATATCATACAGAAGCAATAAATTACAGCTAAACATATGATAATATACTAAGGGCTACGTGGTCGCCCAGGTAGCCCTTAGTGTTTATCATCTGTGTCAGTATAGTTTTATAAGAGCAAGATTACCAGCCAACGTCATCGCGCTCTGCGGCCTTCTCCGCTACCCACTGTGTGAGCTCTTCAAGCCCGGCTTGTCTGTATTTTTCACGTATATCGTTGAGTATCTTCAATGCTTCTTCGTCGGTTGATGCGAAGCAAGCCTTGCGGAATTCTTGCTCGTAATCAAGAGTGGACACTGCATCCCTGTACTCATTATACTTGGGCCAATCCCGCTCAAGGTAGTTTGCACTTACCTTGTCAATAAACACAATGGGTACCTTCGCAATATACTCATCCTGCCACTTATCAAATATGGTCTTGTCCTCCTCAGGTGTTGGCCATAGGCTCTTCCTGGAGTCAGCACCTATAAAGTTCCCGAGGTATCCGATTCCGGCATCCCTTGCGGCAGTCGGATCTTCATCCATCTTTTGCTTCCATTCGGGAATCCATTTAGGCCTGCCATTTTCCATGGTGTAGTGCTCGCCTTCGATACCCCATGAAGCCAGCAGCCAACCCTCTTCGCTGTTACAGAAGTTGATAAAGCGCAATACAGCTTCGGCTTTGTCGGTTGTAGCACTCAGGAACATTACCGGGAAGCCGGAACGCCCCTTCTTCTCAACCTGTGTAGCAATATTCCCGCTCTTGTTCTTGAATGGACCTAACAATTCGTACTTCATCTCAGGATTGGTCTGATACAACGTCTGCCTAAAATGACCCATTCCGCTTTGAGCACCGAATACCGCTATCTTACCAACAGCCATCTTTTCCTTGGCCATGGTGTCGGTATTGCTGAATGCTTCAGGATCAAACAGACCTTCCTTAATAAGCTTTCTCATGAACATGAGCTTCTCTTCTTCATCCTTGGAGAATATCCAGTGGATGATCTTGCCATCTTCCTCACGGTACGATGATATATTATAATCGGACCAGGACTTCAGAAACTCACTGTAAGACCAACCATTGTGCCAGGTACCGGCAGGAATCACCGGTTTTCCGTTGATGTCAGTAAAGTTTCCATTCTTAATCTTGACCAGAAGGTCGTACAGCTTCTCTGAGCTGTCGATTTCCTCAGGTTTTACACCTAATTCTTTCAGAATATCTCCTCTGGCATATACGCCATAAGCCCAGTTAGTCACGTCTTCCGGATTGTCTCCCGGTGTTTGCTGAGGAATCAGATAAATATTGCCCTCGTAATCAGGATGGAACAGGTCAAATTCTTTAAAGTCTCTTGCAACGCCAATTTCGTATAGTTTCTCAATGTTGGGATACTTGCCGCTCTCCAGGTAGTCATTCAGTGCGAGCAGCATTCCTTCGGTAGCCGCCTTCTTTATGACTGCACCTTCTCCGCCTGTCGTACTCCAGTAAGGAGCATTTACAAAATCAGGCATTACGCCGGAAGCAAACATGGTGTTCAGCTTCTCGGTCTCACTGGTGGTGATAAACTCGGCTTTAAGGGTAACGCCGGTCCTCTCCCTAATCCTTTGAGCCACCGGATTGTTCACCATATCCTGAGGGAATCCTCCGGCTCCCCCGTTCCAGCAATGGAGGAAAGTAACTTCAACTTCTTCAATCGGCTCCTCAGCTGGTGTCTCTTCTTCATCAGCGCCTTCGCTCTCAGTGCCGCTTGGTTCTTCCTCCTTTACTTCGTCTGGTTTCGTCTCCTTTTGAGCACCGCAGCCTGCTACAACTGAAACAAACAACAGAAGTGCCACCAAAAGGGAGAACAGCTTCACCCATTGGGTTTTGTTCATTTTTTTTCCTCCTCTCAAGGATATTAATTGTTTTATTTTAAAGGCTAAAAGCCTTTTTAGCGCAATCTGTGTTTAACATTATTATAGTGATTATACTGGCTGGCTATTCCTTTAATGACCCAAGCATAACCCCTTGAACAAAGTACCTCTGCAGAAATGGATATATGAATATAATGGGAGTAACTATGATAACAAGAAATGACATCCTCAAAGACTCCGGCGTAATACCGGTCTGTCTTATCCTCTCCAATTCAATATTTACCTGCAGTATTTGTGACCCTGAATCAGAGGTGGTGCTACTCTCAAAGGTTGCCTCTGCTATCAGTTTGCGAAGAAGGGTGGAAGCAGGTATCAGATTCTGATCCTGTATAAAGAACTCACCTGTAAACCAGTCATTCCAGCAACCTACTCCTACAAACAATGCTATGGTAGCCAACACTGGCATCGACAGAGGCAGCATTATCCTCCAGAATATGGTGTTTTCACTTGCACCATCGATCCTTGCAGACTCGGACAAACTATCGGGTATTCCGGTAAAATAAGTCCTTACGATGACAGCATTGAAAAAGCTATATAGGGACGGAATTATTAAAACCCAATAAGAGTTCATAAGTCCCAACTGCCTATACAAAACGTAGGTGGGGATCAATCCCCCACTGAATAGGGTAGTAAAGAAGAAGAAAAAGACAATATATTTTCTCCCAGGTAGCCCCTTTCTGGCAAGGCCGTAAGCCAACATGGCCGTCAGCAGGACTGACAATACAGTAACCAGCAAAGTTCTGGATACCGAGATTAAAAATGAACTGGTAATCAACGGATGCTGAAAGGCCTTCTCGTAGTTACGCAGCGTGAACTCCCTTGGCCAGAGGTATATTCCTCCCTTCATGGCGTCGTATCCATCGTTAAAGGACAGAACCAATATATATATAAATGGATACAGAGTAGAGATACAAAACAATATAAGAATGGTATAATTTATGATCATGTATATTCTATCAGCCAGCGTTAGTTTCTTTACACTCATTTACAACGCCTCCAACTTAAAATACTCCAAATCACCAGAGTGAAATTTCGGTATATTTTCGGGAAATATTATTAACAGTTACAATTAAAATCATTGATATAACGGACTTAAACAAGCCTATAGCTGTAGCATACGAAAACTGGCCCTGACGAATTCCCTTCTTCAATACATAGGTATCCAATATTTCGGAAACATGCAACGTGCTCGGAGTTTGCATCAGATATATCTGATCAAAACCAGCGTTCAATATGCCGCTGAGCGACAAAATCAGGAGTATACCGATGGTGGGAGCCAGACAGGGTAGGGTGATCTTGAATATCTTACTCCAACGGCCGGCACCATCTATCTCTGCCGCTTCGTATAATGTGGGATCAATATTTGTCAATGCGGCAAGGTATATGATTGAACCCCAGCCTACTCCTTTCCAAATATCGCTTATTACTACAAGGGGATAGAAGAGAGAGGGCATTCCCATGAAGAATATAGGTTCCATCCCAAGCTGCATTCTTAAATCATTCACAAACCCAGCATTTGGAGACAGTATCTTCTGTAACAGCGTTACTACTACTACCCACGAAACGAAGTGAGGGAGGTAGGAAATGGTCTGTACCACCCGTTTAAATTTAGTATGCACCACTTCGTTAAGCATAAGGGCCAGTACTATAGGAGCCGGGAAACCAAATAGCAGCTTTAATACGCTGATTGACAACGTGTTCCTTATGGTTTCATAAAAGCTGGAATCAGCAAGAAAAGCTTTAAAATACTTTAACCCGGCCCATGGACTCCCTAATATACCCAAATTATACTTGAAATCCTTAAAGGCCAGAAGAACACCGTACATAGGATAATATGCAAAGATCAGATACCATATAATTGCAGGAAGTATAAACAAATACACGTGCCTGAAATACCATATCCTTTGAATGGCCTTCTTTCTATTCCGTGCGGCCACAGGAGGGGATTCGGCAACTCCGCTAACATTGTTCTTTACCTTTCCCATCATACTATATTAACCCTCCTATATCAATTAATTTCAACTTTTCAAACAATACTCCAGCCGCAAGCCTAAAACCAGATAAACATTACTCTAACTTCAGAATGTTTATAAAGCTTTACTGAAACTTGCTGGGAACGTTTTATATCTAAATCATATATATTTTTTCAAATGTTATAGCCCTCATCTGATGAGTTGAGTATATCATACGTATTTTTCTTTGTCAATATAATTTTTTTGCTCCATTTTTGACATATTCTTAACATATTTTTTCTGGTATCCCTCTCCTTTAGTTATACTATGTTATGGAAGATATACATAATATAACCAACTCTTAGATATATCTTAATGTGCATTACACCAAATTTTCATGAACCGGCATATCTGCATATATCCGTCGATTCCTTAACAATCAATTTAACAGGTATTGTTATCTTTTTTATTTGCGTTCTTTTATCATTCTCAAGCATTTCAATAACAATCTCAGCTGCAGTTTTGCCGATCATATAAAAATCCTGCTCTACCGTGGTCAGCATAATGCCCACATGCTCCAGCACATCAAGATTGTCAAAGCCTATCAAAGATATCTCCTTGGGAATCTTAACCCCCATCCCCATAAATGCCTTTTGTACTGTTACGGCTACATAGTCGTTTTCTGCAATTACAGCCGTTACCTTTTTCTTCAATAATTTTTCAAGCACCGACTTTATGTAGTCCGTTTTTTCGACTTCGTTTTTCAAATATCTTATTTTAGAGGCCAAGCCCAATACAATGTGATCCTCGTTTATTTGAAGCCCATGCTCTATCAGGGCCGAACAATAGCCAAAAAATCGTTGTCGAACCGTACTGATGGACTCAATATCAGCAGTTGCAACAAAGGCAATATTTTTATGCCCCAATTCAACAAGATGGGTAACTGCCTGATATGCCCCGTCAAAGTTATCACAGGTGACATAACTTACGGGTATGGACTCATAATGCTTATCTATGGTAACAATGGGATAACCGGTGATGTGCATTGTATATAACAGATCAAAATTGGCCCTGGATATGGGATAGTAAATAATCCCGCTTATTCCGTTTTTTGGAAGATTAATTAGCAGCTCCCTTTCATGTTTCACATCTTCTGTAATGTGGAAGGTCAGATAGTAACCCTTTTGGTTGATGGCATCAGTTGCACCCTTAACATAATCCATGTTTCTGCCCTGCATACTTGTAGCTGGTATAATCATGGATATTACATTCTTTGTTCCAGGCTCATTTACTTTCTTCTGGTATAGTCCCAATACAAAGCTACCCTGACCCCTCTTCCTGTATATAAGCCCTGCTCTTTCCAACTCTTCCAAAGCTCTCTTTGCTGTGATCCTGCTTACACCGAATATCTCTGCCATCTCCATCTCGGTAGGAAGCTGATCGTCAGGTAATAGCTCTTTATTGATTATCTTTTGCCTATAATGCTCAAATATCTGCATATATAACGGTTTCTTTTCCTCGTTTGCCATCGGGTCTCCTCTTCCTCAAATAAATATAGCAATCATTGCCTAATTTTCCCAGATGTTCATTATTCATTATATCATATCATTAATATTGATATAAATTAGTATATCATGGATTGAAGCAATACTTCTTTAGACGTTGAGAACTCTCTTTTGTATTGATATATGTTAGTATATCACCGATTGTTGAATATGTCAACTCAATTTGAATGCAAGCCTTTTATTTCTAAATTGCAATAATAAATGCAACACTTTTTTTCACAGGAAAGTATGATATAGATAACTGTTATTTATATAATAACTAAAACAGTATAAGATTTCATCCCAATGAAGATTTCACGCAAAATCGATATATAATGACTCCAAATAGAAAATATGGGATGAAAACAAGAGAAAGGATTTCAACATCCGTGAATTATAAGGGGATAGCTTCACATCGATAAGAATCAGATTAAATGGCCCAAAGCAATAAGCTAGCTGTAACACAAGCGGGTCGTATAATGCGTACAAATCTTTGATATATCAAAGATTTACTTCCATCGCATACAACTATACTATGTTCCTTACCCAAGACGCGTAACCTAACTCTTCCTTCATTATCTTTATTGGAGCAAGCAGCATCATTAAAGCCATCTCAGAGAAATGCTATCCGCAAAAAATTAAACATCCATCGGGATAAATGCCGGGGAAACAGAACTTCAACGTATAAAAAGCAGTGTATGACGCCGGTATTCGGCACATATCATACACTGCTGTATTTATTGCAAACTGCCTTAATCTGTGCCCCATTATTCCCATTCAATTGTAGCCGGAGGTTTGCTGGTTATATCATATACAACCCTGTTTACACCTTTAACCTCGTTAACAATCCTGCCGGAGACCTTTTCCAACACATCATACGGTATTCTTGCCCAGTTTGCCGTCATGTAATCGGTTGTCATAACCGCCCTTAATGCAATCACGTGATCGTAAGTCCTCTCATCCCCCATAACCCCTACAGATCTGAGGGAAGTGAGCACGGCAAAATACTGGCTTATATCGTTTGCAAGCTTTGCCTTTGCTATCTCTTCTCTGAATATATGATCGGCCTCCCTGACGATATCCAGCTTTTCTCTTGTAATCTCGCCTATGACCCTGACTGCCAACCCCGGCCCGGGAAAGGGCTGTCTTGATATAATCTCTTCCGGAAGATTGAGCTCACTGCCCACTTTCCTGACTTCATCCTTAAACAGGTTCCTCAGGGGTTCTATAATGCCTTTAAATTCAATGTTGAGAGGCAAGCCGCCAACATTGTGATGGCTCTTAATAACGGCCGAATCACCTACACCGCTTTCAACCACGTCCGGATATATGGTTCCCTGAACCAGGTAATCAATTTCGCCGAGCTTTCTCGCCTGCTCTTCAAATACCCGGATGAATTCCTCACCGATTATCTTTCGTTTCCTTTCAGGATCGGTCACCCCTGCAAGCCTTCCAAGAAACCTGTCGCCTGCATGCACCCTTATAAAATTCATATTGAATTTATCCCTAAATACACTTTCAACCTGCTCTGTCTCATTTTTTCTAAGAAGTCCATGATCCACAAATATGCAGGTAAGCCTGTCCCCTATAGCCTTATGTACTAGCACGGCAGCAACCGAGGAATCCACACCACCGGAAAGGGCACAGAGTGCTTCCCCATTCCCCACCCTGCGGCGGATTTCTTCAACCGTGTTTTCTATAAAGGATGACATCTTCCAATCCCCTGAACAGCTGCATATATTATATAGGAAGTTTTCCAACATAATCCTTCCACTGGAAGTATGTTCCACCTCAGGATGAAACTGTACGCTGTAAAGCTTTCTTCTCTCATCCTCCATTGCCGCTATTGCACAGTTGTCCGAACTAGCCGTTACTCTAAACCCCTCGGGCACCTTGCTTACACAATAGGTATGGCTCATCCAGGAGGAGATAACCGGCTCAATGCCGTGGAAAAGCTTGCTGGCCGGATCCAGCCTTACCTCGGTCCTGCCGTACTCTCTATGTTTTGCCCCGGCCACTTCCCCGCCCAGCATAACACTCATAAGCTGCATGCCGTAACATATGCCTAAAATTGGTATGCCAAGTTCGAACAGTTCTCTATCACAAACCGGAGCCCCTTCTTCATTAACCGATGCAGGTCCACCTGTCAATATGATGCCTTTGGGATTCAGGCTCTTTATCCTATTTATGGAAACATTATAGGGGAGTATTTCACAATAGACTTCGGCTTCCCTTACCCGTCGGGCAATAAGCTGTTTATACTGTCCTCCGAAATCAAGGATCAACACCAATTGGTTTTTCAATGTCAAAACCCCTCTCGCATTTCTATTTATATTTTAAGCATCATACTCTTTAGGCATTCAATTATACCACAAATATTATCCCTATTATCTCCTCACCGGTATTCCGCAGCTCTCAAGATAATCCTTAACCTGGGCAATTGTAAGCTCACCAAAGTGGAAAAGAGAGGCGGCCAATACCGCATCGGCTCCTCCGTCCAGTATAACTTCGGAGAAGTGATCCAGCCGTCCTGCGCCCCCGGATGCGATGACCGGAATATTAACGGCCTGGGTTACAGCTCTTGTCAGAGCTATATCGTATCCGTTTTTAGTACCATCCATATCCATGCTGGTGAGCAGTATTTCCCCTGCCCCCCTTTTCTGCACCTCCATTGCCCACTCAACGGCATCCAGTCCGGTATTAATTCTTCCGCCATTGATATAGACATCCCAGCCGTCTCCATCCCGACGATGCTTTGCGTCTATGGCAACCACAACGCACTGGCTGCCAAACCGCAATGCAGCTTCCTCAATAAGATCGGGATTCCGTACGGCGGCCGAATTAATGGAGATCTTGTCAGCCCCTGCCATTAATATATCGCGAAAATCCTCCAAAGTTCGTATTCCGCCTCCCACCGTCAGGGGTATAAAGACCTGCTCGGCGGTCCTTGCCACAACATCGATCATAATGTTTCGTGCTTGAGCCGATGCGGTTATATCCAGAAATACCAGCTCATCGGCCCCGGCATCATTGTAAGTTCTGGCTGCTTCAACCGGATCCCCCGCATCCCGAAGATTTACAAACTTTATACCTTTGACCACTCTCCCGGATTCAACATCCAAACACGGGATAATGCGCTTTGTAAGCATATTTCTCCTCCTTGCAATCAGGTTGCTACCAACTGACGACAAAAGATAGCAGTGTCAGATATTCACGGAAATTTCAATTTGAGCATGGCATGAATAAACAAAATTGAGCCGTCCCGGAATCTTATAAACAGAGCCGGGGCTGGCTTCGTATTTACAGGAAATATTCAATTCCGGCCTCAAACAACTTCTGATCCTTATCTCCAGGTATGTTTTTTGCAACATTGGTACCTATTCTCTCCGAATGCCCCATCTTGCCCAATACCCTGCCGTCAGGGCTGGTAATTCCTTCGATGGCCATAAATGAGCCGTTCGGATTAAATTCAATATCATATGTCGGCTGCCCGTTTAAATCCACATATTGGGTGGCAATCTGTCCGTTTCTGGCCATCTCCTCAATCAGCTTATCAGAAGCAATAAATCTGCCTTCTCCGTGGGACACGGCAATGGTGTGAATATCACCCGGTTTTACTTTTGAAAACCATGGTGAAAGGTTGGACACCACCTTTGTACGGACCATTTTGGAAACATGGCGTCCTATGGTGTTAAATGTGAGGGTCGGACTATCCCCGGTCATATCCCTGATTTCGCCGTAGGGCACCAGACCAAGTTTGATAAGGGCCTGAAAGCCGTTACATATTCCCAGCATAAGTCCGTCCCTAACTTTCAAAAACTCCATTACCGCCTCCTTTATAAAGGAATTTCTAAATGTGGTGGCTATGAATTTGCCTGAGCCATTGGGCTCATCTCCTCCGCTGAAGCCGCCGGGAAGAACTATAATCTGGGCACTTTTTATCTTTTTGATCATCATTTCTATGGATTCATCAATATCCCTTTGAGTAAGATTCTTGACAATGAAAACATCAACGATTCCTCCGGCTCTTTCAAATGCCTTCTCTGTTTCATATTCGCAGTTGGTACCCGGAAATACGGGTATAAACACTCTGGGCTTGGCCATTCTCACAACCCTTGATTTGCGCTTACCCCCTCCTGTATAAAGCCCCAACGCCGGACTGCCTTTTGTATGCATATCACCGGAAGGCTTGGTAGGGAACACCTCTTCAAGCGGCTTTATCCAGCTGTGTAAAGCCTCCTGCAACTTTATGCTAACGCCGCTTACAACTATTTCAGGCTTGGAGTGGGTACGTCCCAGCAGACGGTACTCAAGACCACTGAACAGCACTGCTGGATCTTCATTCTCAGGAATCTCAAGTATAATGGAACCGTATTCGGGCATGAACAGCATGGCCGGATCCTTTATATCTTCAAACACAAAGCCGATCATGTTACCAAAGCACATTTTACTTACTGCTTCGGCAATACCCCCAAACTTTACAGTTGAAGAGGCCAGTACCTTTCCGGCTTTTATCAAGGAATTGATCCTGGTATAGTTTTCATCCAACTGCTCAAAATCGGGCAGGCCATTCTCGTCCCTGTTCAGGGGAAGCAACACGGCATGGCTTCCCGGCTGTTTAAACTCGGTGGAAACAACATGGTTCACATTCAAAACATTCACCGCAAAGGCGACCAGTGTTGGCGGTACATCCAGATCCTTAAAAGTTCCCGACATGCTGTCCTTGCCGCCAACAGAGGGGATCCCAAGCTTTGTCTGGGCATAATATGCACCCAGCAGGGCTGCCAGGGGTTTCCCCCACCTGGCCGGATCCTCGCCCAGCTTCTCAAAATACTCCTGCAGCGTAAGCCTTATGTTTCTGTGATCTCCGCCGATGGCGCATACCTTCGAAACCGCCTCAACAATCGCATATACAGCCCCATGGAACGGGCTCCATTTGGATAACACCGGATTATATCCGAAGGCCATGACGGTACCGGTAGAGGTGTCGCCTTTCATTACCGGTATCTTGGCCACCATAGCCTCGGCTGGACTCAGCTGATATTTCCCACCAAAAGGCATAAGTACAGTCCCGGCACCCACTGTACTGTCGAACCTTTCCACCAACCCCTTCTGGCTGCAGACATTTAAGCGTTCAAGATTATTTAGCCATGCCTTCTTTATATCCTCACCGCACATTGATACTTCCTGAGGCAGCTTCTCAAAGAAATATTCCGCCTCATCCGGGACTGTTACAACGGCACTGCTTTTTCTCTTGACTCCGCTGGTGTTTATAAACTCCCTGCTTATATCAACTATATACTTTCCCCGCCATCTTATTCTGACCCTGGGCTCCCGGGTAACATGCGCAACCGGAGTGGCCTCCAGGTTCTCTTCAGCAGCCGCAGCAATAAATTTCTCCACATTGTCAGGCGAGACCAAAACTGCCATTCTTTCCTGGGATTCGGATATTGCCAACTCGGTTCCGTCGAGCCCCTCGTATTTTTTTGGCACAGCGTCCAGATCTATTTCAAGGCCGTCAGCCAGCTCTCCAATGGCCACAACCACGCCGCCTGCACCAAAATCATTGCATTTTTTAATAAGCCGGCTTACCTCAGGTTTTCTGAACAGCCTCTGGATCTTCCTCTCTGTCGGAGGATTACCCTTTTGCACCTCAGCTCCAGATTTAACCAGCGACTCCTCGTCATGCTCCTTTGAAGAACCGGTGGCTCCACCGCAGCCGTCACGGCCGGTCCTTCCTCCCAACAGAATGACCACATCGCCCGGTTCCGGCTTACCCCTTACCACGTTACGCGCTGGAGCCGCACCAATAACTGCCCCCAACTCCATTCGCTTCGCCACGTATCCTTCATCATATATCTCGACAACCTGTCCAGTAGCAAGGCCCACCTGATTACCATAGGAACTGTACCCCTGGGCGGCAGTCGTAGTTATCTTGCGCTGAGGAAGCTTGCCGGGCAGGGTTTTGTCAACCGGCGTCCTAGGATCACCGCTGCCGGTAATCCTCATTGCCTGGTACACATATGCCCTGCCGGATAAGGGATCCCTTATCGCTCCTCCCAGACAGGTGGCTGCACCGCCGAACGGCTCTATCTCGGTAGGATGATTGTGGGTTTCGTTTTTGAACATAACAAGCCATTCCTCATTTTTGCCATCCACGTCCACATTCACAACGATGCTGCTGGCATTAACCTCATCCGACTCCTCCAAATCGTCCAGCATTCCCTTTCTCTTAAGTTCCTTCATGGCAATGGTGGCAATATCCATCAGACAAACATCCCTATTCCGTTCATCATCCCCATATACAAATTTTCTGGATTTGATATAGCCGTCAAATGCTCTTTTAATTGGTCGACTATACTTTCCATCCCCAATTTCGACTTTCTCTATACTTGTCAGAAATGTGGTATGCCGGCAGTGATCCGACCAATAGGTATCCAGCATACGGAGTTCGGTTATGGTAGGATCCCGCTTCTCAGTATTTTTGAAGTAAGCCTGACAGAATTCCATATCATCAATGGACATTGCAAAGCCTCTTGCATCAATTAATCCAATCAGTTCATCTCTTGTCAAGAGAGTAAAACCTTCTACGACCTCCACATCCTTCGGAGGTTCGGTTTCCATCTCCAGGGATTCGGGTTTATCAAACGAGGCTTCCCTTATTTCGATGGGATTTATTAAATAGCCCTTGATTCTCTGAATATCCTCCTGTGAAACATCCCCGCTTAAAACGATAACGTTGGCCGTACGGCATAAAGGTTTCTCGCCTCTGGTTAACAGCTGTATACATTGGGCAGCCGAATCAGCCCGCTGATCGTATTGTCCCGGCAGATATTCAATGGCAAAGGCGGTTTCATTATCCTTTAAGGCAAACTCCTCATCATATACGATATCCACCGGCGGCTCAGAAAAAATTGTGTCCCTGCACGCCCTGTACTCATCATCCGTAATTCCCTCAACATCATATCTGTTTAATATCCTCACGTATTCAAGACCCTTTATACCAAGATTGTACTTCAAATCCCTGTAAAGGGCCTGAGCTTCGATATCAAAGCCGCTCTTTTTTTCAACATATATTCGCTTTACATTGTTCATGTTCACCCTGCCCCTTTGACCAATATTTCGAATATTACTATTAAAGAATAGCATAAAAGTTCGCTTAATTAAATACTTTTTTGATATTTTTTATAAAAAAATTCGGTAATAGGCAGCAATGCCCGTTGTTCTGCACCAATATCGCCCAAAGCCATATCCAGCTGTACTAATAATCAGTCATTTTTCATAAGTATTATATTTCCTTATATATATAATAATAGATTATTAACTAATGAAAACAGAAAAATTTTAATATTATTACATTTTTTTACTTTATGAGCATAAAATATCATGCTATAATGTATTGACCAAAGTATGCCATAGCAAATTCTGTACTATCAATGGAATTTTTAGGTAAAGTATTAATTAATAGGATCATATTTTTATTCCCGGAGGTAGGTTAAATGGCAATAACAAAGGAGATCATCGATTATATAGCCAAGTTGGCAAGGCTTAAGCTCAACGAAGGCGAACAGGATAGCATGGCCCGTGAAATAGGCCGGATAATCGCTTATTTCGATAAATTAAAGGAAGTCGACACATCAGATATAGATGCCATGGAGTTTTTGTCTACGGATGAGAATGCGGTGGAAAACAGTTTGAGGGATGATATTGTCGGCAAATCCTATGACAGGAATAAACTTCTGCATCCTGAAGAAAAGGAAGGTTCGGAATATTTCACTGTGCCAAGAGTGGTGGAATAGATATTTTTATGTAAAAACGGAGGGAATCCTGTGCAGCTTCATGAATATACCATAAGTGAATTAAGCAGTCTTATATCCAAAAAGGAAATCAGCATACCCGAACTGACCGAACACATGCTGAACAGAATAGAAAAACTTGAACCCAGGCTGGGGTGTTACATAAGCATTACCGAACATCAGGCCATGAAACAGGCAGCCAAGGCCCAGAGCATGCTGGATGAAGGTAAGCCAGTCTCCCCGTTAACGGGAATTCCCATGGCTATTAAAGACAACATATGCACACAAGGCATACCCACCACCTGCGGCTCCAGAATGCTGAGCAATTTTGTTCCGCCATACAATGCCTATGTGGTGAAAAAGCTGTATGATAGCGGAGCTGTGCTTCTGGGCAAGCTCAATATGGACGAGTTTGCCATGGGGAGTTCCACAGAAAGCTCTTACTTTAAGAAGACGAGAAATCCCTGGGATACAGAAAGGGTGCCTGGAGGATCAAGCGGTGGATCGGCGGCGGCGGTTGTTGCAGGTGAAGCCATATACNNGGGTCTAAAGCCAACATACGGTCTGGTTTCCAGGTTTGGCCTTGTGGCTTACGCTTCCTCCCTAGATCAGATCGGCCCCTTGACCAAAAGCGTAACCGATTGTGCGCTGGTGTTGAATGCAACAGCCGGTCACGATCCGATGGATTTGACCTCTTCAAGACGGGAACGTCCCGACTATACAAAAGCACTGATAAACGATGTTAAGGGTTTGAAAATCGGCTTGCCCCGCGAATTCGTTGATGACAGCGTCCAAAAGGATGTAAGAAATGCAATACTCAACGCTGTTAAAGTTTTCACCGCTCTTGGTGCTGAATGCGAGGAGATCTCCATTCCAATCATGGAGTATGTCGTCCCTATCTACTATATAATAGCCCTTGCGGAAGCCAGCTCCAATCTGGCCAGATATGACGGTGTTAAATTTGGCTATCGGACTTCAGACCCAGAGGATATATTGGATTTTTGCAAGCGCTCAAGAAGCGAAGGATTCGGCACTGAAGTAAAGCGGCGCATTCTGCTGGGAACTTACGTGTTAAGCTCCGGATACTATGATGCATATTACAAAAAAGCTCTGAAAGCTAGAGCAATCATTACCCGGGAATTTAACAGGGCTTTTGAAAAGTGCGATATTATTGTCGGCCCGGTTGCACCTACAACGGCTTATAAAATAGGCGAAAAGGTCAGCGATCCCGTTCAGATGTATATGGAAGACATTTTCACCGTCCCGGTGAACATCGCAGGTCTTCCTGCCATGTCAATCCCGTGCGGCTTCGATAACAGCAACCTGCCCATAGGGCTTCAGCTGATAGGAAAGCGTTTTGATGAGCCAACCATTATACGGGCTGCCTATACCTTTGAACAGAATACGGACTTCCATAAATTCAGGCCGAATTTAGATCTGTAAAATTCCCATTCGGTTGAATATGCGATTTGAGGTGAAATCATGGAATACGAAGCTGTTATTGGATTGGAAGTACACGCCGAGCTGTCCACCAAATCCAAAATATTTTGTTCCTGCACTACAGAATTCGGCGGCGCTCCCAATACTCACTGCTGTCCTATTTGCCTCGGTATGCCGGGAACCCTTCCGGCTTTAAACAGAAAAGCAGTTGAATATGCAATAAAGGCCGGACTGGCTACAAATTGTACAATATCGATTTTTACCAAACAGGACAGAAAAAACTACTTTTATCCCGATCTCCCCAAGGGATACCAGATATCCCAGTACGATCTGCCGTTATGTAAAAACGGATATGTGGAGATTGAAACAGAAAACGGAAAGAAGAAAATACGCATAAACAGAATCCATATAGAGGAAGATGCGGGCAAGCTGCTGCACGATGAGCAGGGCAGCCGTTCCTTCGTCGATTTCAACCGGACAGGAGTGCCCCTGATCGAAATCGTAAGCGAGCCCGATATATCCTCTGCAGCCGAGGCAAGGGCCTATCTCGAAAAACTTAAAGCCATCCTGCAGTTTATAAGCGTCTCAGACTGCAAAATGGAAGAGGGTTCCCTGCGTGCCGATGTCAATATCTCGGTCCGACCGAAAGGTTACAAAAAGCTGGGTGAAAGAACCGAGATGAAAAACCTGAACTCCTTTAGAGCCATATACAGGGCAATCGAGTCGGAAGTGGCAAGGCAAATTGGCGTTATACAATCGGGTGGGACAATTCATAGAGAGACCAGGCGATGGGACGATAACAATGGAGAAAGCTATCCCATGAGAAGCAAGGAAGACGCCCAGGATTACAGGTATTTCCCCGAACCCGATCTGCCTCCCCTTATAATTAAAAAAGAACTGGTGGAAAGATTAAAAAATGAATTGCCCGAACTTCCCGATGCCAGAAAGCAAAGGTATATATCCGAATACGGCTTGCCTGAATACGATGCCGGTGTTCTCACCTCCTCAAAGGAGCTGTCCGACTTCTTTGAAGAAGCCGCCAGACAAAGCACGAATGTGAAGGCTGTAAGCAACTGGATCATGGGGGATATGTTGCGGATACTTAACGAAAGAAATCTGGATGTATCCGAAATCCCGTTTCCCCCGGTATATCTGGCGAAACTCATTGCATTAATCGACAAAGGCGCAATCAACGGCCCAACGGCCAAAAAAGTCTTTGAGGAAATGTTTGACAGCGGGAAGGAGCCGGAAAGCATAGTCAAGGAGCAGGGTCTGGAAATATTAAACGACCAATCGGTTCTCCTTGAGGTTGTGGAAAGGGTGATTCGGGAAAATCCCAATTCGGTGGCCGATTACAAAAAGGGTAAAAAGAAGGCAATAGGATTTCTTGTAGGGCAGGCCATGAAGGCAACCAAGGGCAAGGCCAATCCGCAGATACTGAACGATATACTGATAAAGAAATTGGAAGAGTAACCGAAAGCCCTCCCCTTTATATATGTCGCAATATACCGGGGAGGGCTCTTTGCCATCAAAATAATGCTTATGACAACTTTATTCAATCTCTTTCACTGGATATCCATTTTACACTTTATATTTCCATAAGCAATAGCGGAATCAATCATCCGCTCCAGACTGAATTACATCTCATTCGCTGCTATACAATGCTCTATACTCCCGCATTTGCAAGCAGATGCCGCTTACCTCAATATTATATCATCCCTTCTGGGTCCGTTGGATATCATCTTAATGGGAATGCCTATGAAATCTTCTATAAATTCCACATATCTTCTGGCGTTACAGGGAAGATCCTCATATCTCCGTATCTTTGATATATCGCATTTCCAGCCGGGCAACATCTTGTATACCGGCTTGGCTTTGGAAAGCAAAGGAGTAACCGGAAAAGTATCGGTAATATCCCCGTCAATCTCATAGGATACGCAAATCGGTATCTCATCCAGGTAGCCCAGCACATCCAGTAAGGTTAAAGCCAGGCAGGTGGCTCCCTGAACCGTGCAGCCGTACCTGGTGGCCACCGCATCAAACCAGCCCATCCTGCGCGGACGTCCGGTGGTTGCCCCGTATTCCCCGGCATCGCCCCCCCTTTCACGAAGCTGCGAGGCCTCTTCGCCAAATATTTCGCTTACAAAAGGACCTGCGCCCACACAGCTGGAATAGGCTTTGACCACCGCAATGACTTCTTTAATTTCATAGGGCGGAATCCCGGCACCAACGGCAGCAAATCCTGCCAGTGGAGAGGAAGATGTGGTATAGGGATAGATCCCGTGATCAGGGTCTTTAAGCGCTCCCAGCTGCCCTTCAAGGAGAATTCTTTTACCCTCTTTAAGATGTTTTTGCAAAAAACCGGTGGTATCGCGAACCATGGGCGATATCTTTTCACCAAACCTTAAGAGCTCATTGTAAACCCTCTCTCCATCCACAGGCAGGGCTCCGTACAAAGTCGTTAACAACATGTTTTTAACCTCTGTTATACAGCCTATTTTTTCCTTCAATATTTCCGGATGATAGAGGTCACACACCTGTATGCCGATTTTATAGTACTTATCTGCATAAAAAGGCGCAATGCCTGACTTTGTAGAGCCGAATTGCCTGCTGCCCAATCTCTCCTCTTCATACCTGTCAAATAATATATGCCATGGCATTACAAGCTGAGCCCGATCGGATATAATAAGGTTCGGCCTTGGAATTCCCCTTTCTTCCAGGGCTTCAAGCTCTTTAAGTAGAATATCAATATTAATGGCAGTGCCCGGCCCCAAAACGTTGGTTACATGTTCATAGAATATGCCCGAAGGAAGCATGTGCAGAGCAAACTTACCATAATCGTTTATTATGGTATGGCCGGCATTGCTGCCACCCTGAAATCTCACTACAATATCTGATTCTGCAGCCAGCATATCGGTGATTTTGCCCTTGCCCTCATCACCCCAGTTGGCGCCCACTATGGCTTTCACCATTTGCTTATCCCTCCAAAAGAATACGCTGCCTACGTTTAGCATCTGCTACTTTCAGCATATATTATATTTCCTTTTGAGGGATAAGTAAAATTCACAGTTTTTATTTGAAATATAAGATAAATTTATATGCTACGTTTTGCCAAACCATGACTGGTTTAACTCATAATATAATATGAATACTGTAGCTTCCTTCTTCACCTCATGTCAAGGGCAAGACCGACCTGCAGGGACAGTCAAACATAAACAGCCATAAGACGTTAACAGCTCACCGGGAAAACACGCATACCACCCTTTGTTCGACTATATCCGCCATAATTTCCAGCCTTCCCTGTATATTACCATCAATGTCACATACTTTTGCGACATCATGAAACGACGCATCATCGGGTAAAAGCTCGGACAAAATATTTGGAATAACTCCAATGCAATATATTATTGCATAAACTGCATATTGAAATTGCATAATTTTATTTTATATTTCTCATAAGAATTATGAATTTTACTAGCATTGCAAATACAAATATAATACTATACACGGTATTTATATGTACAATAGGGTATACAGGCAATCAAGGCTTTACGGCAATAAGCACAGCTTTATGTAAACTGTTAATAAGACAGAATTATACAATGCAATTTCGTTTATGCTATGTTTCATTTTGTCGCAGAGTCGGTCTGGATGCTTCGCATACGGATACCTATCCGATAACCAAATATTATTGGCAATGATTTTAACACTCGAACAGAAAGCAAGGTGGTAATCATGTTGCGGTATGAGGGCAAAATAAGGATCCCATCGGGATGTGCAATTTCAGGAATAATGAATAAAAAAGGGCAACCGTTTCCGGGTGATGATATAATCAAATCCATCGCTTTGATGCACGACCGTTCAAACGGTTTGGGAGGAGGTTTTGCAGCATACGGTATATACCCTGAATATAAGGACCTGTATGCCATTCATATGTTTTATGACCATGAGGGCGCAAAAGCTGACGTGGAAATGTTCTTAAACCAGCATTTTAAAATAGAATTATCAGAAAGAATCCCTACAAGAAAGGTTTCTTCCATCAAGAATCCTCCCATCATCTGGAGATATTTTGCATTTCCCAGGGGGGATAAACTTGCGGAAGCCGGTTTGGACGAGAGTGAGTATGTGGTAAGATGCGTCATGCGAATAAATTCGGATTTCGAAGGCGCCTTCGTGGTGTCAAGCGGGAAGAATATGGGAGCCTTTAAAGCGGTGGGCTATCCGGAGGACGTGGGTGATTTTTATATGCTCGACACATACAGGGCTTATATATGGACGGCCCACGGCAGATTTCCCACAAATACACCCGGCTGGTGGGGAGGTGCTCACCCCTTTACCCTGCTAGACTGGTCGGTTGTCCACAACGGCGAGATCTCCTCCTATGATGCAAACAGAAGATGGCTGGAGATGTTTGGATATAAATGCACCCTTCAGACCGATACGGAAGCCATCACCTACATGTTTGATCTCCTAATCCGAAGGCACAGGCTACCCCTTGAAATTGCTTTGACTGCAATGGCAGCTCCCCTGTGGGATGAAATTGAAAGAATGGAGCCGGAGCAGCAGGAGCTTATGATATCAATCAGAGCCGTATACGGCAGCGCTCTCATCAACGGCCCCTTCTCAATAATACTGGGCTGTAAAAATGGCATTATAGCTTTAAATGACAGGATAAAGCTTCGCCCGCTGACGGCAGCTACCAAAGGCGATTTTGTATTTATCGCCAGCGAGGAATCAGCCATCAGAACGGTGTGTCCAAGGCCGGACGCGGTGTGGACACCTATGGGCGGAGAACCGGTAATCGCTTTACTGGAAGGAGTTGAAGATATATGAGCTTTAGCTTGCTTACACCGGAATTCATAGTCGAAAGAAACGATGAACGCTGTATACGGTGTCAGGTCTGCGTACGACAGTGCGCAAACCTGGTACACATGTATGATCAGGAAGAGGATAGGATTGTAGCGGATGATTCAAAGTGCGTCAACTGCCATAGATGCGTAGCCCTGTGTCCCACAAGGGCACTTACAATAAGGAGAAACCCCCTTGAGTTTAAAGAAAACGCCAACTGGACGACATCTGCCATAAGGGAGATATACAAACAGGCTGAAACCGGAGGCATATTGCTTACCGGCATGGGCAACGACAGGCCCTATCCCGTATACTGGGATCACATGCTTTTAAATGCCAGCCAGGTCACCAACCCCTCCATAGATCCTCTGCGGGAACCCATGGAGCTTAAAACCATGCTGGGACGAAAGCCGGAGGTGTTGAATGTTGAAGATGGCAAGGTCAAAGAAAAACTGCCTCCCCAGCTAAAGCTGGAAATCCCCGTCATGTTTTCAGCCATGTCCTTTGGCTCGATAAGTTTCAATACCTGTCAAGCCCTTGCCATGGCAGCGTCGGAGGCCGGCGTCATGTACAATACCGGTGAAGGGGGTCTTCATAAGGATTTACGCAAATACGGAAAAAATACCATAGTACAGGTAGCATCGGGCCGCTTTGGCGTTGATGTGGATTATTTGCAAGCCGGAGCTGCCATAGAAATAAAGATCGGCCAGGGAGCCAAGCCGGGCATTGGCGGCCACCTTCCCGGCGAAAAGGTTATGGCCGAAATATCCCAGACCAGAATGATACCGATAGGCTCGGATGCCATCTCTCCCGCTCCCCATCATGATATATATTCCATCGAGGATTTGAGGCAGCTCATATATTCCCTGAAGGAGGCAACGGATTATCAAAAACCTGTTTCAGTAAAAATAGCCGCCGTTCACAATGTGGCTGCCATATGCTCGGGTATAGCCAGAGCCGGGGCCGACATCATTGCCATTGACGGCTTCAGAGGGGGGACGGGAGCGGCGCCACTCAGAATACGCGACAATGTAGGCATACCAATTGAATTTGCGCTGGCCGCCGTTGATACCAGGTTAAGGGAAGAAGGCATCAGAAACCAGGTATCGCTGGTCTGTGCCGGCGGAATCAGAAACAGCGCCGACATTATCAAAGCCATTGCTCTGGGCGCGGATGCGGTCTATATCGGCCAGGCCGCTTTAATAGCCATTGGGTGCCATATGTGCCAAAAGTGCTACACCGGCAAATGCAACTGGGGAATAGCTACTCAGGACCCCAACCTGGTAAAAAGGCTCAATCCCGAAATAGCAGCCAGAAGACTTATTAATCTGCTCCATGCCTGGACTCACGAAATGAAGGAAATGCTGGGTGGCATGGGGATCAACGCAATTGAAAGCCTTAAGGGAAACAGACTTATGCTGAGAGGCATAGGATTGACCTCCAGGGAGCTTGATATACTGGGCATAAAAGCTGCCGGAGAATAACATTTGGCAGACACGTATCATACAAAAAAGCGAAGCCGAGCACCATTGTATAAACCACCATTGACGATTGCAGAAGTTACCGCAGAAGTTCCACTGAAATATTGCATTATTGCAAATGCTTCTACAAAAAATTACAGAATTGCAGGATTTGCTTAAGCTTCAACAGAAGGGCTGAAGACATCTTACACAAAATCGGCAGCGTAAAAAAAATAGCAAGAGGTGTTGCGTATGAATAATTTAAGTGCTGCAGCCAAAAAGAGAATATACGCAAAGGAAGAGGTGTGTATCGGGTGCAGGTTATGCGAAATATACTGCATTGCTGCTCATTCCCAATACAGAGACAATCTCATCAAGACATTTAAAAAGCTTACAAAAAGGCCTCTGCCCCGTATAGTTGTTGAGGAAGAGAAACCCGTATCCTTCGGGCTGCAATGCAGGCATTGCGACGAGCCCGAATGCGTTAAAGCCTGTATTACAGGCGCCATGCATAAGGATACAGAAACCGGCATCGTCACCAACGATATCGAAAGATGCATAGGATGCTGGACGTGCATCCTTGCCTGCCCTTACGGGGTGATCAAGCGGGATTATCAGAATAAAAAAATTGCCTCCAAATGCGATCTGTGCATGGAAAGCAACATGGAGCCGGCGTGTGTCAAAAATTGTCCCAATGAAGCCCTTTACATCAAAGCTTCGAGCTAAAAGGCAACAAAACAGCCATTCAATCAAAGGGGGATTTAAAGATGAGCTACGTTATCATAGGTAACTCGGTTGCTGCCGTAGGAGCGGTTGAGGGTATACGGAAGCATGATAAGATAACTCCCATAATCATTATATCCGATGAACCCTACCACACATATTCAAGGCCGCTCATATCCTACTATCTGGGCGGAAAAGTTACACAGGACAAGATGTATTACCGCGACAAAAATTTTTACAAGGCCAACAAAGTGAAGCCGATTTTAGGCGTAAAAGCAGAGCAGGTAGATTTTGATAAAAAGGAAGTTAT
Organism: Clostridiales bacterium DTU074; assembly: GCA_001513075.1. Lineage (GTDB taxonomy): Bacteria > Bacillota > Clostridia > Caldicoprobacterales > Caldicoprobacteraceae > DTU074. Next base: position 45,451 of record LFSE01000113.1, read on the forward strand.
TCTTCAGGATGGGAGAAGGATAAGCTATACAAAGCTTTTGATAGCCACCGGCGGAAAACCCTTAATCCCTCCCCTTGAAGGAATCGAAAAAAAAAACGTGTTTAATTTTATAAAGCTGGACGACGTTAAAAACATAGAAAGGCTGGCCAGGGCCGGTTCAAAGGCAATAGTTGTGGGGGCCAGCTTCAGCGGTTTAAAAGCTGTTGAAGCCCTGGTACAGCGTGGTGTAAGGGTTACGGTAATAGACATCATGGATAGAATTATGCCCCGGGTACTTGATGAAACAGCTTCTTTAATAGCACTTAAATGCCTGGTAAAATACGGGGTTGAGGTTTTGCTCAACACAACGGTAGAAAAGATTATCGGCGATAAGATCGCCCGAGGCGTGCTTCTCAAAGACGGAAGGGAGCTTGCCTGCGACTTTATCATACTTGCAGTCGGTGTAAGATGCAATATCGATTTGGTCAAAGGCACAAATCTCAACATAAACAGAGGAATTATAGTGGACACCGGAATGAGAACCAATATACCCGATGTATATGCCGCAGGAGACGTGGCTGAGGGATATAATTTTCTGGAGCAGAGAAATATAGAAATCCCGATAATCCCCAATGCTTACAAACAGGGGGAAACGGCAGGGGAAAATATGGCTGGGGCAGATAAAATATTCGACAGGGGCTTTGTTATGAATTCCATGCCTCTGCTCGACTTGTCGATTGTAAGCGCGGGTGTATCGACAACAGGCGAAGGCACAAATATAAAGGCCATATACAAGCAGGACACAAACACATACAGAAAATTCTATATCAGGAACAAAAACCTGGTAGGCTATCTTTTAATAAACGATATCGATCGGGCAGGAATATACACAGACTTGATAAAAAGAAAGGTGGATATATCACCCTTTGCAGATAAGCTTGGAGAAGAAGGCTTTGGTTTTATATCCCTGCCAAAAGAAATGAGAAAGCAAATAATGCTGGAAGGATGATCAACATGGCAACAATATACGCCAGGGGCATGCATTATAAGGATTTAAACGAAATGATTAAGAAACTTGTTAAAATAAATGAAAAGGAAATAATCCTCAAAAATGTACAGGGGCAACGATACATCGGCGACGGAATACAGGGAGAATACAGAATCACAATAGAGGGAACGCCGGGCAATGATATGGCAGCCTACATGGACGGTCCGACTATTATCGTACACGGAAACGTACAGGACGCCACAGCAAACACGATGAACGACGGTGAAGTCATTGTTCATGGCAATTCAGGCGACACGCTGGGATATGCTATGCGAGGCGGAGAAGTGTATATAAAGGGCAGCGTTGGATACCGGGTGGGTATACACATGAAGGAGTATATGAACAAGAAGCCGGTCATTGTAATCGGTGGTAAAGCGGGAGCTTTTCTCGGGGAATACATGGCGGGAGGTACAATAATCCTGCTGGGTCTCAATGCAGAAGATCCGCAAAAAATGGTGGGAAGCCATTGCGGTACGGGAATGCACGGAGGCACAATATATTCCCGCCTTCCCATCGATAGCTTTAAACTGGGAAAAGAAGTAATGCAGATACCCGCCGATGATAATGATATGGAGTCTGTAAATATATATATAATGAAGTTCTGCAGCTATTTCGGCTTTGACTATGACTCCGTTAGGGATCGGCGTTTTTGGAAGATCTATCCTTATAATAAGCGGCCTTACAAGAACCTGTATGCTTATTAGAATCAGTTATTTACGGATTAATAAGGGGGTCGGAAGGACCCGGAAACATCTCATATATATTGCAGGCATCGATAGTATTTAAAAAGAACGGTTGTCAGAAATAGATAACCTGCAGATATAGAATTCGCAAAAATAATACAAGTGCCGGCTTAATAAGCCGGCTTTAGTTTTGTGCTCACAATTGGTCTTGTGATTGGTCCTGAAGCAATTCCATGAATTTCTTGGCTGCCGCGGTAAGCGGTACATTCCGGAGCCTGATTATACCAAAGTGCCTTGGCGGTATTTCCTCTTTCAGCTGAATTTCAAACAAGCTGCCGTTTCTTATATACTCTTCGGCAAAGTTTCTGACCACGCAGGATACACCCAGCCCTCTACAGGCAAACTGGACAATAAGATCGCTTGTTGCCAGCTCAAATTCAGGTGACAATGATACCGAATACCGGGCTAAAAATTCATCAACATATTGCCTTGTCGTTGTATTTTTTTCCAATATAATTATCGGGTAGTTCGTAAGCTCCTTTATCGAAACCTGACGTCCGGCAAGCTCGCTAAACTGATGATTGGCCACGAAGCAATCCTGAATCTTCCTTACTTCAATGACGTCGATTGCTTCATTGCTGGGCAACGGAAGGCTTACTACGCCAAAATCAATAATTCCCCTTCTCAAAAATTCCACCGTCTCAGGAGAAGGTCTGTTGGTAACCTTTATTTTTATCCTGGGATACTGCTTATGAAACTCCTCCAGATAAGGAAGGAGAAAATACCTCAGGGTCATATCACTTGCACCGATACGTATATTCCCCAAATCAAGATTTATGGCCTCAATAAACTTGCTTTCGGCCAGCATAATCATATTGTAGCCCTGTTCTATATACTTGAACAGCACCTCTCCTTCAGGGGTAAGAACGATTCCCTTGGGGGCGCGGGTAAACAGCTGCCCTCCAAGCCTGGACTCAAGCTTCTTTATAGCCTGGCTGACGGCGGGCTGGGATATATAGAGCTCCTGGGAAGCCCTGGATATACTGCCCGCCTTTACCACATGATAGAAAATCTTATACAGTTCCAGATTGACATCCATAAAATATCACCCTAACATCCTAACCATCAATACTTGGTCAGATAATGCTCAATCTCCCATTGGGTAATCTTGGTCCTGTAGTCATCCCATTCCTTTCTCTTGGCCTCAATATACTTGCTAAAGATATGCTCCCCAAGGAGTTCTCTGACCAGCGTACTCGTTTCCATCTCATTGATGGCCTCTTCAAGACTTGCAGGAAGCGAGGCAATACCTTCCTGTTCCCTTTCTTTCTTAGTCATCCGAAAAATGTTCTTATTGGTCGGCGGCGGAGGTTGGATTTTGTTCGCTATTCCATCCAAGCCTGCAACCAAAATGGCGGCTAAAGCCAGATAGGGATTACAGGATGGATCCGGAGTTCTCAGCTCCAGGCGTGTACTCTCCTTCCTGGTTGCGGGTATTCTTATAAGAGGACTTCTGTTTCGTGCAGACCAGGCAATATATACCGGAGCTTCATAATCAGGGACAAGACGCTTATACGAATTTACAAGAGGATTGGTCAATGCCGTTATTGCTTTTATATGCTTCATAATCCCACCGATAAACCAGTAAGCATCCTGGCTTAACTGAAGGGGATCATTTTCGTCGTAAAAGGCATTTTTGCCGTCCTTAAACAGCGAAACGTTGGTGTGCATGCCCGAACCGTTAACGCCGAAGATGGGCTTTGGCATAAAGGTGGCATGCAAACCGCATCTTTGAGCAATAGCTTTAACTACCATCTTAAAGGTCATTATGTTATCAGCGGTAGTAAGGGCCTCCTGATATTTAAAGTCAATCTCATGCTGCCCGGGCGCCACCTCATGATGGGAAGCTTCAATTTCAAATCCCATCTCCTCCAGGGCCAGACATATGTTCCTTCTTGCATCCTCACCCAAATCCACCGGACCAAGATCAAAATAGCTGGCATTATCCTGTGTCTTTATTGTGGGTTTTCCATTGCTATCAAGCAAAAACAGGAAAAATTCACATTCCGGTCCAACATTAAAGCTCTCATATCCCATATCAGCCGCCTTTTTCAAAGCCCTTTTCAACGCATACCTGGGATCACCGATAAAGGGTGTTCCATCGGGATTGAGTACGTCACATATCAGCCTTGCCACCTTACCTGTTTGCGGCCTCCACGGAAATATAGTAAATGTACAAGGATCGGGGGCCAAGTACATGTCCGACTCCTCAATTCTCACAAAACCTTCAATGGATGATCCGTCGAACATACACTTGTTATCCAGCGCTTTTTCCAATTGTTCCGAGGTAATGGCGACATTTTTCAGAGCTCCCAATATGTCGGTAAACTGAAGCCGTACGAATTTTACATCCAATTCCTTAACCAGCTTTACAATATCCTCTCTGTTATACTTTGCCATAAAAACTCTCCCTTTCCAAAATTTTGATTTTAACAATATAAAAAGGCGTACTCAACATGTATTCATACTCTCCATTGAGTACGCCTTTTAAACCTCATTAACGCCGTGCTCCTTTGCACAGCCTAATTATTTACTTTTTTTTATAGTATCACAAGAAATTTCCTAGAGTCAACAAAAAATTTCTTATTTTTTATATAAGCATCAGTTATACCATAACACCTGTGGGCGCCATGCGTGTTTCACCCATGTTCTATTTACAGCTTAAGACCGTTCTTTATCCTCTCAATGGCCTCTTGGGTATCTTCCCGGGCGCCGAAAGCCGTCAATCTGAAATAACCTTCTCCCGCCGGTCCAAAGCCTGCCCCGGGCGTTCCAACCACACAGGCATCCTTGAGCAGCCTGTCAAAAAAAGTCCAGGAATCCATGCCATCAAGGGTTTTAAGCCATATATACGGGGCGTTTACACCGCCATAAACCTGAAAACCCATCTTCAACAGGCCGTTTCGTATTATGGAGGCATTAGTCATGTAATAATCTATCATTTCCCTGACCTGCCTCTGCCCTTCAGGCGTATATACGGCCGCTGCCCCCCTTTGAACTACATAGGATACGCCGTTGAATTTTGTAGTCTGCCTCCTGTTCCACAGCCGATTTAAAGACACAGCTTCACTCTCTCGGGTATATCCTACCACTCGTTTTGGGACAACAGTGAAAGCACATCTGGTCCCGGTAAAGCCGGCGGTCTTGGAAAAGCTTCTGAATTCTATAGCAACTTCCATAGCCCCTTCTATTTCGTAAATGCTGTGTGGGATATCTTCCTCCCTGATAAAGGCCTCATATGCTGCATCATACAGTATAACCGACCGGTTTTCCCGGGCATAATCCACCCACTTCTTAAGCTCCGCTTTGGAAAGGGTCGTGCCCGTGGGGTTATTGGGATAGCACAAATATATCAAACCAACACGCTGTTCGGGCAGTTGGGGCACAAAGCTGTTTTCCGCATTACACGGGAGGTACACGATCCTTTCAAAACCTCCTGCAGCATCCGCCTCACCCCCTCTTCCCGCCATCACGTTGGTATCTACATACACGGGATAAACCGGATCAGTAATGGCCACCACATTTTCAATGCCGAATATCTCCTGGATATTGCCGGTATCGCATTTCGAACCATCGCTTATAAAGATTTCATCCGCATCCAGTTCTATCCCCCGGCTTCTGTAATCATGCTCGATAATGCTGTTTATCAAAAAATCATATCCCTGCTCGGGGCCGTAACCTCTGAAGGTCTCGGGCCAGGCCATTTCATCCACGGCCTGATGCATACTTTCTATAACAGCCTGGGGAAGTGGTCCGGCGACATCCCCGATTCCCAGATTTATTATATGCACTTGAGGATTTTCAGCTTTAAACCTTGTCACCCTGCGCCCAATCTCGGAAAAAAGGTAACCTCCCGACAGTTTAAGATAGTTTTCGTTTATTGTAACCATATGTTTTATCTCCTTTCTTAATTACGAGCATTATTGACACCAGCTATCAACATTAATGCATAATAATTTACTTCTGCCTTTAAAACTTTGCAATATCCGAAAATGGACTAACATCGGTATACCGTTTATAATAAGAGGGATCGGTACGGCTCAGAAACTTTATATCAATTTCTCCATCAAATACCTTTACAGCAGGTCCTATCATATACACATGGTTTTCAGCTTCATTCCACTCTACAATTAAATCGCCGCCTAACAGCTTGATGATGGCTTTTCTCCGGCACATTCCGTTCAACACCGAAGCCACCAGTACGGCACAGGCACCCGTCCCGCAGGCCATGGTCTCACCGGTTCCCCTTTCCCATACCCTCATTTTAATAACATTCGCATCGATAACCTGTGCAAACTCGGCATTTATCTTTCGGGGAAACAGATAATGGTTTTCCATTTTTGGTCCTATCCTTTCCAAAGGAAAACTATCCACCTCATCAACGTAGATCACTGCATGGGGGTTCCCCATTGATACGCAGGTCACCCTGTAAACATCGCCGTCAATTTCCACCGGCTGTGATATAAAAACGGTTTTATCGCTTATCACGGGGATATCTGCCGGAGAAAGAATGGGCTGACCCATGTCAACCTTTACCAACTCCACCTTTCTGTTTCGCACCATCAAATCAAGTTTTTTAATGCCAGCCAGTGTTTCTATGCTTACAGACGTCCTTTCTGTAAGCCCGTTATCATATACGTACTTCCCGACGCATCGGATGGCATTCCCGCACATCTCGGCTTCAGAGCCGTCACTGTTGAACATCCGCATCCTAAAATCAGCAACTTCCGAAGGCAATATTAACACAAGACCATCTGAACCAATCCCGTAATGCCGATCGCTTATAAGCTGAGCTATTTCTGATGGATCTAGCATCAGCTCATCCACGCCCTGATCCATGCAGCTTATATACACGTAATCGTTGCCCAAACCGTGCATTTTAGTAAATCTCAGCATAAATCCCCTCCTTACCCGGTTGACGGAAACAGCACAATGTCATACATTTTTATATATTATGCAAGATTTTTTACAAATGTTGCATTTTTGTCATTGGCAGTTTAAATATAATTCAGAATTAATGCTATTATAACGAAAAATTATCCTCCATTATGAATAATATAAATTTTGTTTTGCAACAACCCAATCCCCATATTGCATAATCTATATCGCTGCTGTATAATATCAAAGGAATCGGCAATATGAGGTGAAGATTAGCGTGACAGGAATTAGAGTATGTCTTGCACTCAATCAACTTGAAGAGATGAAAAAGATCAAACTGTTTCTGACCCACCAGGGCTTTTCGGTGGTGGATGAGTTAACCGACGGTTCGGCAGCTCTAAGAAGCATAAACATCCTGCACCCCGATTTGGTCATCGCAGATGCCGAGCTGCCGGGTATAAACGGAATCAAACTTGCTGAAATTATGGACGAAGATGACATTGCCCCAGTAATTGTAATAACCAACTCAAATAAAGAAGGTCTGTGGATGGATCCCCGTCAACCCCAGAAGGTGACATTTCTTCAACGACCCATCACCAAAGCCGGCCTTCTGCAGACCATCCAATTATCCATAATGAATTACCGCAGGCAAAGAAGCCTTAAAGATGAGATAAGGAGACTTAAGGAACAATTGGAAGATCGAAAGCTCATCGAAAAAGCCAAGGGCATTGTTATGGATAAATACGGCATAAGCGAAAAGGAAGCCTATCGGATGCTGCAAAAGCAAAGCATGAACACCGGTACATCATTGCGCGAACTTGCAAAGGCTATCATTATAACTCACCGTTTAGATGATTGAAGCTGATGTCCGGTATGGCGGGCATTCTCATCTTATGGGAGTTGACAACCCTTAATCTGTTCACCCCTTCAATTACCTTTGGATCTCCGCACCCAGTTAAAATTATCCTGTCAAGCTGTTTATATGTGATACCCAATTCCCCTTCATCGGTCTGCCCTGCCCATAGACCGGCACTGGGCGGTTTATTGATTATCTCATTGGGTACACCAAGAAACTTTGCCAGTTGCCAAACCTGGGTTTTGACAAGACCTCCCAGCGGCAATATGTCGGCTCCTCCATCCCCGTACTTTGTGAAATAGCCCACTTCCAGCTCGCTTCTGTTGCCCGTTCCTACCACGATATAGTTATATAGCCTGGCATAGTAATATAACGTGATCATCCTCAGCCTGGGCTTTATGTTGTTAGCCGCCAGCTTCTCAACATCCCTGGCGATTGGATAATTTGCCTCAAATTCATGCATCCCCTGGCTTTTTCTCAAATCCATAAAAGTTTCCATGATACAATCATATGCCTTTTCCAGGTTAATCTCTGCGTAATTGATGTCTAGCTTTTCGGCAATAAGCCTTGCATCAGCAGTATCCTGTGGAGAACTGTAGCAAGGCATATGGAGCCCCAGAACATTACCGTGAAGAGCCCTGTTACACAGGAAAGCTACCACCGCGGAATCCACTCCTCCGCTTATGCCCAGCACGCAACCCCTGGCACCGGCATCCATCACCTTAACCTGTATCCATTCCACAAGCTTTTGCGATAACTCTCCATACATATTCCTACCCTCCAATTACAAATTAAATATCATTTAAGCAAACCACTACCGGTTTTTTCTCTCCTACACTCATTTTAATGGCATCCAGAAAAGCCCACGCCGTATCCAGCGATGTTATACAGGGAATGGAATTCTCCACCGCCATTCTTCTTATTTTGAAGCCATCCCTCTCGGGAATCCTTCCGTGTGTCGGGATATTGATAACTAGATCAAGGCTCCGGTTTTTTATCATATTACATATATCACAGCCTGATCGGCTCAATTTATTGACAGTTTGAGCCTCTATACCCTTCATGATCAAAACTCTGGCTGTGCCTTCGGTTGCAAGTAAATTAAAGCCCAGCTTCTTAAACTCTCCGGCAAGAGCAACGGCTTCATCCTTATATATATCCGCCACTGAAATTAAAACCGTTCCCTTACCGCCGGTAATTTTATGTCCTGCAGCCGTAAACCCTTTGTACAACGCTTCGGATAGATTGTAAGCCATCCCCAGCACCTCGCCGGTGGATTTCATTTCAGGTCCCAATGCGACTTCGAGCATTGGAAGTTTGTCAAAGGAGAATACCGGCACTTTTGCGGCAACAATTTTTCCGGGAGATATCAAGCCTGTACCGTATCCCATATCCCTTATCTTTTGCCCCATTATTGCTCTGACAGCCAATTCTATCAACGGTATTCCAGTCACCTTGCTGATGAAAGGCACCGTACGGCTGGAGCGTGGATTGACCTCTATAACATAGAGTTTTTCCTTATACTCTAAGAATTGTATGTTTATTAGTCCCTTTATCCTCAGCGCAAGCGCAAGTTCAACGGTATAATCTACAATTTTCTTCACAATATGGCTGGACACATTCACGGGAGGATACACCGATATACTGTCTCCCGAGTGTATCCCTGCCCTTTCAATGTGCTCCATTATCCCGGGGATCAGAATATCCTGCCCGTCGCATACCGCATCCACCTCAATTTCTCTGCCTGTTATATACTTATCAATGAGCACCGGATGCTCCTGTCTGCTCCGATTTATGATGCTCATAAATTCAACCACGTCACTGTTGGTGTAGGCAATCTCCATGCCCTGCCCGCCCAGCACATAAGAAGGACGCACAAGCACCGGATATCCCAGCCTTTCAGCCACGTCAGCCGCTTCATCAACGCTAAATGCCGTACCTCCTTCAGGGCGCGGTATTCCCAGCAGGCCAAGCAGAGCATCAAACTCCTTCCTGTCCTCGGCTTTATGAATATACTCAGGCGGGGTACCCAGAACCCTGTAGCCAGCCTCATGGATCGCCTTTACCAGCTTAATGGCACTCTGCCCTCCGAACTGGACCATCACACCATCAGGCTTTTCCTTATCAAGCACATTGAGCACATATTCCGGTGTCAGAGGTTCAAAATATAAGCGGTCCGATATATCAAAATCGGTGCTTACCGTCTCCGGGTTGTTGTTTATTATAACAGCCTGATATCCCAGCTTTTTCAGCGCCCATATGCAGTGTACCGAACAATAATCAAATTCAATGCCCTGGCCAATCCGAATAGGCCCCGAACCTATTATCACCACTTTACCCTCAGGCCCCGGATTGACTTCATTCTCGCACCCATAGGAAGAGTAATAATAAGGGCTGAAGGCTTCAAACTCGGCAGCACATGTATCCACAACTTTATAAACTGGCAATATCCCATATTCCTCTCTCTTTCTCCGTATATCCTTTATATCTGCTTTGACAAATCTTGCTATGGCTTGATCCGATAAGCCCATACCTTTACATCGCTCAAGCGTCGGTTTATCCAGCTGCCGGACCGACATCTTCTTCAGTCTTTCTTCCTGTTCCACTATGTTTATCAGCTTATGGAGAAAAAATGCATCAATGCCGGTTTTCCGGTTGATTTCCTTCACCGAAATCCCCCTGCGCAATGCTTCCGCAACTACAAACAGGCGCTCATGGTTTTTTTGTTTCAACAGCATGGCTATTTCCCGATCGCTCATATCCGACAGGCAAGACATTTCCAGGGAATCAAAACCCAATTCCAGTGAATAAACAGCTTTCATAAGAGCTATCTCAAAGGATGAACCTATGGCCATCACTTCTCCCGTGGCCTTCATCCTGGTCCCAAGGGTAACATCGGCCTTTACAAACTTATCGAAGGGCCACCTTGGTATCTTTACAACTACATAATCCAGGGCCGGTTCAAAGCAGGCATATGTCTTACCGGTTACGCTGTTTCGGATTTCATCCAAACCGTAGCCCAGAGCAATTTTTGTGGATACCTTTGCAATGGGATAGCCGGTAGCTTTGGAAGCCAATGCGCTCGAGCGGCTGACCCTAGGGTTCACTTCAATAACGTAGTATTTCATGCTGTCTGGAGCCAAGGCAAATTGTATGTTACACCCGCCTTCAATCCCCAGTGCACTGATGATATCTAAGGAAGCCGTCCTCAGCATCTGGTATTCCTTGTCCCTGAGGGTTAAGGAAGGGGCCACCACTATGCTGTCGCCTGTGTGTACACCCATAGGATCCATGTTTTCCATATTGCAAACGGTTATACAGTTGCCTTTACCGTCCCGGATAACCTCATATTCAATTTCCTTCCAACCCTCAACCGACTTTTCAATTAAAACCTGATTTACCCGGCTCAGCCTGATCCCGTCAGCAGCTATCCTTAACAGCTCATCCTCATTTCTTGCAATGCCTCCGCCGGTTCCTCCCAGCGTGTATGCCGGCCGCATCACCAGCGGATATCCAACTCGCTTTGCGAAGCCCAGAGCTTCTTCAACGCTGCAGACCACCGTACTTTCTATTACGGGCTGCCCTATATCCTCCATGGTCCGCTTGAACAGCTCTCGATCCTCGGCTTTTTTTATTGAATCCACAGAAGTTCCAAGCAGTTTTATACCATATTTATCGAGGAGCCCGTACTCCGCCAGGCTCATTGCCAGATTTAATCCGGTTTGCCCTCCAAGGGTGGGAAGAATGCTGTCCGGCCCCTCCTTTTCTATTACATCCTCTATAACTTCAACCGTAAGTGGTTCAATATACACCCTGTCAGCCATATTCTTATCGGTCATTATGGTGGCCGGGTTGCTGTTTACCAGTATGACGCGCACGCCTTCCTCTTTTAAAGCCCGGCAGGCTTGGGTCCCAGCGTAATCAAATTCCGCCGCCTGCCCGATGATTACCGGCCCCGATCCTATGACCAGCACTGAATTAATATCCCTTTTCCTAGGCATTCAAATCTTCCTTCCAGTCGATTGCTCAGTTCCCTGCAAGATCTAAAAAACGATCGAAAAGGAAACCGGTATCACCGGGACCCGGGCAGGCTTCCGGATGAAACTGTACCCCAAATACAGAACGATCTTTGTATCTTAAACCTTCAATCGTTCCATCATTAAGGTTTCTATGGGTAATTTCAATTCTCTTTGAATCTATAGTTTCGTCCTTGACTGTATATCCGTGGTTTTGGGAGGTAATATAAGTACGTCCTCTGGTTAAATCCACAACGGGATGATTACTCCCTCTGTGGCCGAATTTCAGCTTTTCGGTATCAGCTCCTGCTGCCAGAGCCAATAACTGATGGCCCAGGCATATGCCAAGAACCGGTTTACATTCTACCAGAACTTTTATTGTCTCTACAGCCTGTATATTATCCTTGGGATCCCCTGGTCCATTGGTCAGCAATACGGCATCAGGATCAACATTGAGAATCTGCTCTGCCTGAGTACCGGCCGGAAACACCGTTATACGACAGTTCCTGGCTTTCAGGGATTCAATGATATTTCTTTTGACACCAAAATCAATTACCGCTACATGAATGCCTTCCCCCGGGATGGTGTATACATTTTTAACCGTTACATGCTCCACCGGCTTATCCAGCCTGTATTCATTAAGCCGGACAATATTCTCCTCCGTCGGAATGTCAGGGGTTATAAGCCCCTTCATCGTGCCCTTTGTTCTTATTTTCCTTGTCAGAGCCCTTGTATCGATTCCCTCAATGGCTACAATAGCGTTTTTGCACAAATATTCCCCAAGGGTTTGTGTAGCTTTCCAGTTATTTGGTCTCTTGCATGCTTCCTTAACGACGAAGCCTCTTACCCTCGGAATTTCGGACTCAATATCAATTTCGTTGATGCCGTAATTCCCCACCAGGGGAAAAGTCATAACAACTATTTGCCCATAGTATGACGGATCGGTCAAAACCTCCTGATAACCCGTCATACCCGTATTGAATACCACTTCACCCATTACCCTATCCTGAGCACCAAAATAGGTCCCTTCAAAAACCGTTCCGTCTTCCAGTACCAAAAAACCTTTCCTGTCCATTGCTTGCCTCCACTGACCTTCCATGTAATACCCTGTATTCAGCCATCCATCCAGGCTGCGGATAAATCCCCGGCCAAATCCGCTCCAGATGCATAATCCAATATCTAAAATTTCATTGATAATTGTTTTCACACAGACAGGTATAACTCATCTCTTTTCTCAATATTATAAGTGGAAAACGGCACATCAGTAAAATTATCAATTGTGATACAAAAGATAAGCTTTGCTTATAGATGGGTAAACTCAAAAAATAAAAAGCCGGAGCTTTGCAAACAATAACATGCAAAACTCCGGCATACAGTCATGCATATTTCTGATAAATCAAAGACGTGCAAAATTATTAAGTATCTTTAAACCTTCCCGTCCACTTTTTTCGGGATGAAACTGAACTCCGTATATGTTTTCCCTGTTAACCGCCACCGGAATGTTTACACCGTAAAAAGCAGTAGCTATAATATCCCCTGAATTAGCAGGTTCAACATAGTAAGAATGAACAAAATAGACAAAACAGGACTGTTCTAGATATTTAAATATGGGATTGGGCCTGTATTGAAGCTCATTCCAGCCCATATGAGGAACCTTGATATTGAGATGTTCCGGAAGCCTTTTAACCTCCCCAGGCAAAAGGGAAAGACCGGCAAAAAGCCCCCCCTCATGGCTTTTCTCAAATAGCAATTGCAAACCCAGGCAGATACCCAGAAAGGGCTTCCCGGCTTTAACCGATTTATAAATTGCCTCGATCAATCCTGCTCTTTCAAGATTTAAAACGGCATCCCCAAAGGCACCCACCCCAGGAAGTACCACATGGCTGGCATCCAAAATCCTGTGAGGTTCCCGGCTGACTATTGCATCATAACCGATATATTCAAATGCCTTTTGAACGCTCCTAAGATTTCCCATTTGGTAGTCTATTATGGCAATCATAATATCATAATATCCTCCTGGATTTTTATATAATGAACGAGCCCGAATCATCTTACTCCTATTTTTACAAAGCCTATTTTATCATCCTCAAAAAAAATACTCAATCTCATTCTTAAACAGTTTTCAGTCCCGCATCAGACATTTATTTCAATCTTATAAAATGGTGATATGCTTTTTTCAATAATGTGCATTACAGAACACTATATATAAAAAAACGGCCATAATGGCCGTTTTTTTACTTGTGCAAGGCATTATCTCAGCACCCTGCGTCCACCTATGAATCTCTTTCTATAGTAGCTGGAATCTAGGCTTGTTATAATAACCTTTCTGGAGCCTGACGAAGCGTGTATAAATTTATTGTTCCCTATATATATCCCTACATGGCCAGGGAACAACACCAGGTCCCCGGGAGCCAGATTGCTTCTTGACACAGCCACTCCCACAGAACGCTGCTGATATGAAGTTCTGGGAAGATTGATACCAAAATGCCGGTATACATAGCAGGTAAATCCCGAACAATCAAAGGCATTTGGCCCATTAGCACCATATAC
>LFSE01000024.1 GCA_001513075.1 Clostridiales bacterium DTU074
AGGATTTCTCACTATGGTTCTATAATTTTTTTGGTGTTGCATTTAATTTTACAACGAACCAATATATAATAATATTGAAAGACTAAGCGAATTGCCTTGCGAAAAGGCTCAGATCTGTTAATCAAGCGGATAATAACCGGAATCAATGAATTATGAGGGATGCGTTTTTGATGGATACATGAACTACAAAACATCAAAAAGCCCGGGAAAAATATCCCGGACTAATGCAGTTTTATTTCCTTTCCCGGTTGCAGCTGGGGATTCAGGTAATCGAAGGGATTGGTGCTTATGATTCTGTTTATCCGATACAGACCCGTTCCAAGATGCACAACCTCAAGTTTCATCTTGCCCATTTCAATTATCTTAGAATGCTGAACATCCTCATAAATGCTTTTGCGGTTTCTCGGATCATTATAAACGTAATCGGGGTGCACTATTGTATAAAGAATCAACTTAAATCCTGCCCCCTGTTCTTTTCAATTAACAGCTTCAACATGGCCAGAGCTTCCTTGACCCCTCCTACGTAATCGATAATTCCGTACTTTACGGCTTCCTCTCCAATTAAAACCGTACCGACGTCGCTGGACAATCCGCTGGTGCCGATGAGCAGTTCTTTCAATTTTTCTCTGGAAACTTTCGAGTGTCCAACGATAAAATCAATCACCCTGTCCTGCATCCTGCTCAAATATTCAAAGGTTTGGGGGATACCTACCACCATCCCGGTCATCCTTATTGGATGAATGGTCATGGTTGCGCTGGCAGCTACAAAAGAACAATCTGCACTTACAGCCAATGGTACACCAATGCTATGGACACCACCCAGCACAAGGGACACCGTTGGCTTGGACATGGTACTGATCATCTCGGCAATAGCCAGGCCGGCTTCCACATCACCGCCTACCGTATTCAGGATCAGCAGCAGGCCGTGTATGTCCTTGCTTTCTTCAATAGCCACAAGCTGGGGGATTACATGCTCATACTTTGTGGTCTTATTATGGGGCGGTAATGCCATGTGTCCCTCAATTTGACCTATAATCGTTAAACAATGTATACCGCTTTCGCGGGCTGTAGGTATCGAGGGGGTCCCCATTTCTTTCAAATTTGCCATTTCAGTACCATCTGCAGGTATTTGCCGGGGCAGTTGAATCTCATTAACCATATTGCCCTCCCTGATACTGACATATTTACAGCTTATGCTGTCGTTTGAGCATATTGCTTTTTTATTATCCCCCAAACTCTTTTAAAAAATCATCCCTTCATTACCTTTTATAGAGTTTAAACTCCTCATGAAGGGCCATGACTGCCTTTACAGTATCCTCACCCTTTATGAGACACGATATGGTGGTATGGGAGTCGGCAGTTTGAAGCACCTCTACTCCTTCTTTGGTAAGGGCTTTTATTATTCTCGACATGACCCCGGGTACGCCTCTCATCCTGTTCCCGATGGCAGATATTTTGCTGCAGTTATTTATCATTGAAAATTCGCACTCGTTTTCTTCAAGAATGGTTCGGGCCTTTTCCGCATCGCTTCCGTTTATTGTAAATACCATGTTATTAGGAAATATATTGATCAGATCGATGCTAATTCCGTTATCAGCCAATTTTCTTAATATCTGGTTTTCTTTATCCTGGTCCAGTCCTTCAATGGTGATCTGAGTTCTATCAAGCATATGAGCGATTCCTGTAATCACCCAGTCGGGCTCTCCGAGTTTCGTCTGGACAGAATCCTTTTCAAAATATGAAGAAATAATGGTCCCCGGGCTGTTTCCGTTTGTGTTCTTTATCACAATCGGGATGTTTGAACTCATGGCAATTTCAACGGCTTTTGGATGGATTACCTTCGCCCCTTGATCTGCCATCTGGAATACTTCGTTATAGCTGATATGCTGCAGCACACTGGCATTGGGAACCATCCTTGGATCGGCAGTCATAATACCATCTACATCGGTGTATATTTCAACAAAGGTAGCAGATAGAGCCCGCCCTAAGGCGGTTGCGGTTGTATCGCTGCCTCCGCGGCCCAAGGTTGTAATATCGCCATCCTCGGTTACGCCCTGAAAGCCTGCAACCACCGGGATCTTCCCCATCTCCATGTACCTCAATATCTTGCTCGGTTCAATCCTCAATATAGTAGCATTTCCGTAATTGTTATCGGTTATAATCCCGGCCTGACCCCCCGTTAAAGCTACGGCATCGTATCCTTTGGACTTCAGTGTGTACACCATTATAACGCAGGATATGATTTCACCGCATGACATCAGCATATCAACTTCCCTTGGGTATGTTGCGGGACAAATATCCTTTACAAGGGAAAGCAGCGTATCGGTGGCATAGGGGGCTCCGTTTCTGCCCATGGCTGATACTACAACGACAGGGCTATATCCGCTTTTCTTGGCATTGATGATTTTCTGCGCAGCTTTTTCCCTTACTTCAGAAGTTGCCAACGATGTTCCGCCAAATTTTTGAATCAATACCTTCATAAATACTCCTCCATATCCTCAGTGTTTTATATTATATCCTGCATTCTTTTCTCAATTATGACCGGCTGTATCTGTTTCCCCTTTAAAGCTGATAAAATGGTATCGATAATCTTATTCATATCGGCAACCAGTGAATTGTTCTTTTTCACCGGGTCATCCTGCCAGAAGGGGACAAGATAAATATTCTTTACATTGATAATCTGTCCCAAATTCTTGGCATTATTTCCAAGGGCATCATTGGTAGATATGGCTATTACCACCGGCTTCTGGTTCCGAAGGTGCGCTTTTGCCGCCATGAGAACGGGAGTATCAGTAATTCCATTTACCAGCTTGGCCAGGGTGTTGCCCGTACAGGGAGCTATAACCACCACATCCAGCAATTTTTTCGGACCGATAGGTTCAACACCGACAATATTATCAATAACCTTTTGGCCGGTTATTTGCTCAACTTTTTTTCTAAACTCAGCAGCCGAAGTAAAACGGGTATCGGTAGATGCAACGGAATACGAAAAAATAGGCAGCACCTCTGCTCCTTCATCCACAATTTTTTTCAACTGCTCCAATACCGCATCAAATGTACAAAAGGAGCCGGTAACACAGAATCCTATTCTGATTCCTTTTAATCTCATATTTTCACCCCCTTATAATACCACAATTTTTGGCTTTTTCAATCAGATTGTTTACCACATAATATATAATTTTTCCGGCAGTTTTGGGTGCAACAATACCGGGAAGACTTAGTTCAAGATAAGCTTTTATTCCCAACTCCCGGGCAGCTGCAAAATCAGTTCCCCCCGGGAAAGACGCAAGATCTATTATTACAGCATCTCTGTTTACCTTCATCAGCCTCTCACGGGTGAGAACAAGATGAGGAATGGTATTAAAGATTATGTGCTGTGTTGAAAGCACATTGTTCAGCTGATCCAAATGAACCCCGACATAGCCATTATCATATATCCACGCCAAGTCTTCCTCTTTTCGTGCCTCAACTGTCACCTTTGCTCCGATTCCCTTAAGCATCCTGGCCAGGGATTTTCCTATCCTGCCATATCCCAACACCAGAACGTTGGCACCATGCAGGGTAATATCGGTCCTTTCCATGGCCCTCTGTATGGCACCTTCGGCAGTTGGAATGGCATTGAGTATCGAGAAGGACTCCTCCTCAAATATATCAAAAAACGGAACCTTTTTTTCCGCAGCTTGCTGTTTAAAATCCTCATCCGCTTTTCCCAAAATAATCAATGTTCCCGGTTGAATCTTCTTCATCACTTCATCCAACACAAGGAATTGAGGAGCTGATGGTATGTTTATATATCCGTATTTATTCTTATAAGGAATCGGAAAAATCAGGACGTGACAGTCAAATACATCGTCATCCAAATCCTTGTACACTTTTATATTCCTATTATCTATATTTTCAAAGCCCAGGGCTTTAACCCCATACCCATTTTTTTCCGCCATATCCATAGCAACGCATTGTCGGCTATCGCCGCCAATAAATGCTAGAACTATCTTGCTATCCATCAGATCGCCTCCTTACTCGGTAATACTATTTTATGAACAATCGGAGCATATCGTGCAGGATAACAAAATAAAATCTTTTAAGATATATTTTTGTAAATAAAAAAAGGAGGCTATTCAACCTCCCATTCATATCCCGACTTCGCTGATTTCCCCTGCTGACGATCAAAATTTTCTTTATTCTTTTCCAGGTATCCCTGGTATAAGTCCTCGGCTGTCATACCAAGCTTTATACACATGCTTACAAAAAAATGCAGTATATCTACCAGCTCTTCTCTTAAAGCGGCCTGGTTGACGGGTTTAGGGTTTTTCCACCATTTAAAATTCGTTTCGTCAAGAAGTTCACCCAGTTCAGAAACGATGGCCAATACTTCCTTTTGTATCCATTCTTCCGGTGCAATATGCTTGAGGTTTCTCCTTTCCGCCAAAGCCTGA
The DNA here is from genome assembly GCA_001513075.1 of Clostridiales bacterium DTU074. Classification (GTDB taxonomy): domain Bacteria; phylum Bacillota; class Clostridia; order Caldicoprobacterales; family Caldicoprobacteraceae; genus DTU074. The sequence continues at coordinate 4,437 of LFSE01000024.1, forward strand.
TCAAATTTGGCCTGCAGCTGAAATATATGTTCCAACCTGTCCATATAATCACCTCTTCCAATCATTAATACTGAATAGCTAAAAACAATCGTCGCTGCTGCGGATATATAATATTCTAACATATAACCGGCAGGATGTATT
>LFSE01000032.1 GCA_001513075.1 Clostridiales bacterium DTU074
TCCCTTATATAGGCTTGCCGTATAAGGGAGGGTTTTTGCGTGTTTGTTGATTATATTATGTCTTTTTGATATGATTAACTGGGAAACGATTATTGCACCGGCCGATTTATTAAGGAGGGAATTTTTATAAAATGAAATACTACGATGTAGTAATAATCGGGGCAGGTCCGGCAGGGATATTTACTGCTTTGGAGCTTGGTAAACGAAAAAAAGGTATTAAGGTGCTGATCATCGATAAAGGGATGACCATAACCAAACGGATATGTCCGGCCCGTACTACAGGGAAGTGTGCCAATTGCCGGCCTTGTGCAATTGTAAGCGGGTGGTCCGGAGCCGGGGCGTTCAGCGATGGCAAGCTGACCATGAGTGCAGAGGTTGGAGGGCGCATCCTGGATTATATGGATGAAGAACGGGCTAACCAGCTTATAAAATATGCGGATGACGTATATTTGAGCTTCGGAGCCGATGCTGTCCTCCATGGCGTTAATACGGCAAGGGTGGAGGAGATAAGGTATGAAGCCCTTAAGCATAATATACGCCTGATCCCCTGTGCTGTAAGGCATCTTGGGACCGAAAAGGCGTTCAATGTGTTAAAAGCCATGTATGACTACATCGTCTCACAAAACGGTATGGAATTCAGTCCCTTGACCACTGCAAAGGAAATCATAGTCAAAGACGGAAGAGCCGCGGGTGTAGTCATAGAGAAGCAGGGATGTACCGAAGCTGTCGAATGTGAATACGTTGTGGCAGCGCCAGGCCGGGACGGGGCAGGCTGGCTGGCCGAGCAGGCAAAACAACATGACATAAACATTTACAACAATGAGGTGGATATCGGGGTACGCGTGGAAGTTCCTAATGCCGTTATGGATCATCTCACCAGGGATCTGTACGAGGCTAAGCTGGTGTATTATTCCGATACCTTCGAAAATAAAGTAAGGACCTTTTGCATGAACCCAGGGGGTGTGGTATCTGAAGAACATTATGATGGTAAGCTGGCCGTTGTAAACGGGCACAGCTATTCGGATCCGGCTTTAAAAACCGACAATACCAACTTTGCTGTGCTGGTATCCACCCGCTTTACCCAGCCCTTTAACCAGCCTATTGAATATGGCAAGTATATTGCCTATCTGGCCAACATGCTGACCGGGGGCGGAATTATGGTACAACGCCTGGGAGATTTGCTGATGGGCAGGCGGACAGATTACAGCAGGCTTAAGAAATCGGCTACCGTTCCTACTTTAAAGAGCGCCGTGCCGGGGGATTTGAGCTATGTGTTGCCGCAGCGATACCTTACATCAATTGTTGAGGCTTTGAAGGCCTTTGATAAGATTGCTCCGGGGCTTTATGCCCGGGACGTCCTGCTGTACGGGGTGGAGGTCAAGTTTTACAGCAGCAAGGTAGAGGTGAACAATAGTTTTGAAACCTCTGTTGAGAATTTATATGCCATTGGAGATGGAGCAGGTATTACCCGGGGTCTCATGCAGGCTTCGGTCACCGGCATTGTGGTGGCTAGGGATATAGCGGCCAAGATGCAGTAGCCGTTTCTATGCCGTATATCATAATAACAGGGCTTTTGCCCGCCAAAAAAGAATATAAAGGAGGAAGCCGTATGAAGCTGTCGGTTTGTATTGAAGCGGTTTTCAGAGGATGGCAGGTATCGGAGAGTTTAAAAGCCATTAAAGAAGCGGGAGCGGATGCCTTTGAATTCTGGGGCTGGTGGGGCAAGGATCTGGACGAAATAAAAAGGGCAAAGGAAGAATCCGGCTTGGAACTTTCGGCTTTCTGTACCCGCATGATCAGCCTGGTGGATTCGACTCTCAGGGAGGATTACATAAAAGGCTTGAAGGAGACCATCCAAGTTGCCAAGGATTTGGGCTGCAAAAACCTTATAAGCCAGGTAGGCAATGAGATCAGCGGGGTCAGCAGGGAAGAACAGCGCAACAGCCTGGTGGAGGGTTTGAAGGCGTGCAGGCCAATACTGGAGGATGAAGGGATAACCCTTCTGGTGGAGCCGTTAAACACCCTGGTGGATCACAAGGGCTATTATCTGTACAGCTCTGCGGAAGCCTTTGAGATTATCGATGAAGTGGACAGCCCCAATATTAAAGTGTTGTTTGATATCTACCATCAGCAGATTATGGAAGGCAATCTTATAGCAAATATAACGGGGAATATAGATAAAATAGGGCATTTCCATGCAGCCGGCAATCCGGGAAGGCATGAGCTTACCATAGGAGAGATCAATTATCCGAATGTGTTTAAGGCCATTAGCGAATCAGGTTACAAGGGATATATCGGCTTGGAGTACAGTCCGTTGGAAGAGCCGGTTAAGGGACTTTTGGAGGTAATAGGATTTTTTGAGTAATGACAGAGCTTATGGGTTTATTTAGTAAGTAGACACTAATGCTGTTTCAAAAGGGGACTGCCTATCACGGCGCCCCTTTTTGTTTTTTGCCGAATTTTAAAAAATGTAATACCGTAAAATTTGGCGGGGAATTAATAAAGTTAATATATATTATTAACAAAAAGGTCTAAATTGCAATAATAAATGCAACACTTTTTTGACAGGAAAGTATGATATAGATATCCAA
>LFSE01000127.1 GCA_001513075.1 Clostridiales bacterium DTU074
CAACTTCTCAAATCGATAAGGGATGCTTAAATAAAGGATGCTTAAAAAGACAGATACAGGGGAAATACTTTTTTCAAAAACCCAGAGTATCTTAAGTCAGTATCAGTACAGAATGAACCTTTAAATATCAGGATATGTATGATAAACTATTTGTGCGGCAATAATCTGCAATACCGGCTATATTTTTATGTATGCAATGTTCGTCAAATTTGACTTTCAATAAGCAATATAAAAATATAAGTGCTCAGTAAATCAGACCGGATAAGGAAGGGGTTAAGTTCGATGCACCTGTTTGATGTGATTCCCCAGAATCTGTTTTCCATTTTGGCATCCAAGAATAAATATATATATGTGGATGCATTGTTTGTTTTAAGGAAGGCCTTCCGTCAGGAGATGACAATAAAGAAAGATGATCTGGTTTCTATGCTGGTAGCCAATCTGGACGAAAAAATGCTGGATATTGATCTTTCAGATGAATACGAAAACGACGGGGGTGAACCGGTTGAAACCAGTGATAACGGCGTTAACTTATCGGGTATTGCCCATTTAATTCTGAGACGGCTAAGGGAAACCCAGTGGATTGACATTGATTATCAAAATGATTCATTCGAGGAGATAGTTACCCTTCCCGATTATTCCATAAAACTTATAAATCTTCTTTTCTCCTTCACTGATGAAAATAAAAAAGAGTATAATTCATACGTCTTTTCCACATACTCGGCCCTTAAAACGGCTTTTGAGGAACAGGACGATTCAAATAATTATAATGCCTTTATCACCGCCTATGAAAACACTGTTAATCTGGTTGATGAACTGAAATCCCTTCACAACAACATCCGCCGCTATCATCAGGCTTTAAGCCAATTTGAAACGGTAAATGAACTCCTTAAAGGACATTTTGATGAGTATAAAAACATCATAAGCGATCGCATATATCATCCGTTGAAAACTCTCGACTCGGTTCCACGATACAAAACACCCATTCTTCGCTTTTTACAACGCTGGCTGACGGATCACTCTTTGCGCCAGCGTATCGTAGAGCAAGCAATAATGCGGGGTCGATATAAAACTCACGAAGAGGGAATGGAGGATCTTTTCGACAAAATCAATTATATAATGGACACCTACGACCATCTGGATGGCATGCTGGAAGAAATTGATCGCAGAAACTCCGCTTATACACGGGCTTCCATAGAAAAGATGCGTTATCTTATGAATACCGATCGCAGTATTAAAGGAAAGATCATTGAAATATTAAAGAAGGTTACCGATGACCAAAATAACGAAAACGAGACCCTTTTCCCCAAACTTCAGGAAGCTGTAAATCTCTTTCAGCAGGGATATATCGATGATAAATCCCTCTATGTAAGGGCTGCGCGGAATACAAAGCTTGAGAGTCCTCCCATGAAGCTTTTAATACCCCAAGCAGATAATGAAGATGTGTTATTGCGCGAATTTATAAATAAAGTAAAGACAAGCTATAGCCATTCCCGCGTCATGGCTTTTATAAGGGAAGCAATGACAAGCCTGGATACTGTATACAGCCATGAAATAGCGTTGCCGGATGATGAGGCTTTTGTGCTCTTGATGCTGGCCGCTATAAAAGGCGGAGAAAAGAACGTATTTTACAAGGTAGAATTCATGGATGGTTATGTATATAATAATGGATACAGGATTCCTGAAATGAGATTTATAAGAAAGGGCAAAATTAATGTGGGCTGAAGTATACGAAAAATTGAGCAATTCGGAAAAAGAGGAGTTCAGAAGGCTGCTGAACCTTCTGCTCTCCCGCACCTTCATCGTCCGGGATGTCTATGATCCCAAGGAGGGAATGATGAGAGTAAATCCCGAATACCGTTTCATCGAACGGAATTATACACTATTTTCAGAATACCTATGGTATTCCGGCTGGTCGCTTCATAAAGACAGCCAGTACGGAATAATTGCTTTGCTGAACACCTATGAGTATAACCGGATAAGATTGAACCGGAATACCACTCTCATCCTTTTCATACTGCGTCTCATCTTTGAAGAAGAGCGGGAGAAGGTAACCCTGCGAAAGGAAGTTTTAACCACCACGGGACACATTGTCCATAAGATGCTGACGCTGGGACTTATGAAAAAGAAACCTTCAGATCGTGAGCTTATTGAAGCTTTGCGTAAGCTGGCCTACCACAATATCATTCAAAAGCTTGAAGGCAGGTGGGAAGATCCGGAGAACAAACTCCTCATACTTCCTTCCATCCTCTTTGTGGTTACCAACGAAAAAATCAGTCGAATCTACGAAACCCTTGAGAACGAAGAAGAACCTACCGATGTTGAAGAGGAATACGAGGAGAATGATGTAATAAGAGGGGAGGCGGAGGAAATATGAAAAAACTCAATAAGCTCCTTCTCATCAACTGGCATTATTTCTGGAAGGAAATAATGGAATTCGATACTATAAATTTCCTGACCGGTGCCAATGCTGCCGGAAAATCCACAATAATTGATGCCATACAGCTCCTACTCCTGGGAGACACCAGCGGCCATTTTTTCAACAAGGCAGCCAATGATAAATCAGCCCGAACACTAGATGGCTATCTGCGGGGAGAGATCGGCGATGATGGCGATACCGGCTTCAGGTATCTGAGAAACGGAAGGTTCACCAGCTATATAAGCTGTGAATTTTACGACGACATGAAAGACAATTGGTTCACCTTGGGAGTGGTGTTTGATTGTTACGACGACGGCACCCGTGAACACAGGTTTTTTATACTTGATGCACCCCTTCCGGAAAACCACTTTATCCGCAATGATATTCCTATGTCCTTTAAAGAACTGCGCAATTATTTTGCAAAAAATTACAAAAGAGGGAAATTTCAGTTCCCGGAAACCAACCGGGGATATCAGGAGATATTAAGGGGCAAGCTGGGAGGCCTGAAATCCAAATATTTCAGCTTGTTCAAAAAAGCCGTGCCCTTCTCTCCCATTGCTGATATCGAATCCTTCATCACAAATGATGTATGCGACGTTAAAGGGCCGGTTGACATCAGCCTTATGCAGGAAAATATTCGCTATTACAAAAGGTTGGAACAGGATGCGGAATTAATGATAAAACGGATAAATGCCCTGGAGAATATCAAACAAAAACATCACGCCTACATGGAGGAACAGCAAAGGCTTGTAATTCAGCGTTACATCATAGAAAGAGCCCGGCATCAGATGGCATGCGATAAACTGGCTGAACTCGAAAAAGCCTATAACGATAACAAGCAGACAATAAGCGCAATAGATGCCGAACTGCAAAGTATCAGGGAAAGATTAAGCGCTTTGGAACGAGAACGGGAACAGCTAATAGCGGATAAGATCTCTTCGGACATATATCGAAAGATGGATGAGTTGCAAAGCCGTAAAGCTGGATTGCAGGAATCCATAGGAGAGTTAAAGAAACAGTTGAATCGTACGGTAAACGATATGCGGCATTACGGCATGATGTGGCGGGAATGTATACGGCATTTGTATGAAAATCAATCTCCGGATGAAAAAAAGCGTGCATTCCCTCATTGGAATTCCGATAAAGCGCAGCCATACTTGCAGGAAAACCCGCTGCCGGATGAAAGCTGTATTCTAAATATGCAGGATATACAGGACGATTGGAAGGAGTTAATTGAGCATTCTAACAAGGCATTAAACTATGCCGGGCAACTCCTGAAAGCCGACGGCGAAACGCTGGATGATTTGGCTTCCCATGGTTTTGAAAACATAATCAATGTCATAAACCGTCTCAAGGAGATATCTATCCGAATTGGCAATATTATGGATACATCCGTCATCAGAGCCAAAAAACAGCTGGATGAACTTCGCAGACAGGTAATGGATCTGAAAAGGGGTATTAAACCCTATCCCCGGAGTCTCCTTGAACTTAAAAGGGAAATTGCCGCAACCCTGGCCGCAAAGTATGGCCGAAGAATCCAGGTTGATATACTGGCCGACCTTTTGGAAATAAGAAATATGCGTTGGAAAAATGCAATTGAAGCATACCTGCATACACAGAAATTCTACCTTATAGTGGAACCTGATTATTTTTTGGATGCGCTTAGAGTATATGACAGATTGAAATTTGAAAAACGCTTCTATGATTTGGGTCTGGTTGATACCGGCAGGCTTATGGAGCTCAATCCCACTCCTATGGAAAACAGCCTGGCTCAGGAGATTGAAACCGCAAACCACTATGCTCGAATATTTGTTAATTACGTAATGGGTTCAGTTATAAAATGTGATAAGGTCGAGGAACTCAGAAACCATGCAAGGGCTATAACCGATTCCTGTATGCTGTACCAAAATTTCGTGGCACGCCAGCTTCATCCTGAACGCTGGAGCAACCCGTATATCGGGCGAAGATCCATTGAGGAACAGATTCAAAACAAAACTCAGCAAATTTCAAATCTTGAAAACGAGATATCCATCCTGGAGGGCTGGTCCCATAAACTTCGCTCTATATACACCATGGAATCAATTAACACCAACGAAGCGGGGAACATCTCTGAGGTGTTGGAGAAAAGCAAAAGAATCCCTGAACTGGAGGAAAAACTCAAATCGATCACAGAAGAGCTTGGAAAATTGGATTTAAGCTGGCTAGCTCAGCTTGATGGCAAGATCAAAGCACTGGAGAAAGACATTGAAGAACTCAAGATAAAAGAAAAAAACCATTTTCAGGAATTAACCAGATTGGAAACTATCAACAATACTATAGCAGGCAGTGAAATACCGGCAGAAAAGGAAAAGGTTAATAATTACCAGCAGAGAATAGACAGTGAATTCTCTCAAGAATGGATCCGGGAAAAGGGCGAACCCAGATTCCAAAAAGAACTGGCCAGCCGATCCGGTGCTGCTGAAGTTTACAACAACTTCTACAGCCAGGTTGCCAGAACCGAAAGTCAAATGATGAAGAAAAGGGACGAACTGGTGGCCGTCCGTGCCGAATACAATCGGGAATACCGAATGCCGTACGATATCAATCTCCCGCATAATGACCCCTATGACAAGGAATTAAAAGAATTTAAAGCGATAAGATTGCCGGAATACATGGAAAAAATCAAAGATGCAAAGGAGAAAGCATACCAGCAATTTCGCGATGACTTCCTGGCCAAACTTAAGTCCAACATCGATACTGTCAAAGAACAGATTGAAGAGCTCAATACTGCTTTAAAGGAGAGCAGCTTCGGAAACGACCGGTATAGGTTTGTGGTCAATCCCCGGCCGGAGTATCGGCGCTTTTACGACATGATTACCGATGAGCTGCTCATGGACGGTTACAATATAGCGTCGCACGTATTTCTGGAAAAACACCAGGATGCCATTGACGAGCTGTTTAAACAGATTACGGAGGTGGATTCGGAATTAAGCGCAGATGCCAGAGCCGAGGTAGAAAGGAATATAAAACGCTTTACTGACTACAAAACCTACTTAACCTTTGATCTCATAGTCACCGACAGCGAAGATCGCAACCAACGCTTGTCCAAAACCCTGCATAAAAAATCCGGCGGAGAGACCCAGACACCCTTCTACATCTCCATGCTGGCTTCCTTTGCGCAGCTATACCGTACACGGTACAAAAACGAGTCGGGAAACACCATGCGGCTTATCATATTTGATGAGGCATTCAGCAAAATGGATAGCGACAGGATCCAGGAAAGTCTTAAGCTGCTGCGAAGGTTTGGACTCCAGGCTATACTGTCGGCTCCATCCGAAAAAATCGGCGACATCGCTCCTCTCGTTGATCGAACCCTCTGTGTGATCAGGAACGGGGACAGATCATTTGTAAAAGCATTTGATTCCAGGCAGATTGGGGAGGATAAGGATGAACTACAAAAAGCTCATACTCAATCGATTGCTGGATAAATATGAAAGAAGCTCAGCATATAGAAGTGGTCAAGCGAGCGGCCGCAGGATTTTCCTCAATCTGTGTTCCGACGAATTTCCCGAATATGATATTGAAAATACACAAACAAAAGAAATCATAAATTCGGTAGTAATTGATCTGGCACAGGAAGGTCTGATCGGATTTGAATGGATGCGGTTTGAAAAAAACAATATAATCCAGCGCATATGGCTAAAGCTTGATTCATTGGAAAAATCATACAGGTATGCTGACCGAATACCCAAACGGGAGCGGGTAAAAAATGCCCTTCATAAGATATATGAAGCAAAAGCCCGCGTTACTTCCCCATGGATTTATGATTATCTGGAAGAGGTACAGACATGGATGGAACAAAAGCTGTCCATCCCCCCTTCTTTTCCGGAAGAAGGAGATTTGGCGGAAAACCTTCTTAAAGCACTCCTATTGATTGACAGCAGGAATGAAGACGAATACCTGGAACGAGTTTTTAGCCTGAGATACTTCAATGATTCGAAATATTTTGAAAAAAACCTTCGCAAAAGACTTCTTGGAATTATAAGAAAATACTGGCAGGAAGAGGATCTGCAGGCCGAAGAATGGACCGATGATGAAATACTCGCCCTGGCAGGAATTGTTAAGACTCCCGAATATGTGGAGTTTTGCGGCAGCATGACAGCCATCATCCGGGATCGAAAAGTGGACTTTTCTCCCCTCATCCACGGGCTCGCCATCAACGCTCCAACCATTCGTGAACTTAACATTAAGGCGTTACCAGGGGTAAAGCGGGTACTGTTTTTCGAAAACAAGGCCAATTATGTGGATTACGTTTTCAAAAAAAGAACCGACGATGAATTTTTGGTTTACCACGGCGGTTTCTACAGTCCGGTAAAAGGACTGTTTTTCAAAAAATTATATGATATTGCCCGGACTCAAAACATTCTCTTCTTTCACTGGGGCGATATGGACTTAGGTGGCTTTCAAATATTTACGCGCCTGAAAAAACAGATTATACCCGAACTTAAACCCTATCGAATGGACGTTGAATCGTTTATAGCAATGAAATCCTTCTGGCAAGCCTTTGACGACAAATACGCAAAAGCCTTGGAAAAACTGCTTAACCAGAAGGACTATCAGGATTTTCATGATCTAATCCGATTAATGCTTAAGGAAAGAGCCAGGCTGGAACAGGAAGCATTTTTAAGTAGTACCCAATGATTTGACATACATCGCATAATCCCTGTCAGCTTTCCCGATATGATTTATAAACCAATCCACTATCTTCTTATTAAATGAAACGGTAAAATGGAGGGTTGCTCCTTCTTTTTCAAATCTGTCTTTTAGCTCCTGTACCTCCTGCAAGAAGAATTGATGGAGTTTCAAATGCTCTTCATATCTGGGATAGCCGTGTTTCTTCTGGTATTCCTGTTCATATTCAAAATGAGTAACCACGTAGTCTGAAAGAAAAGCCAGCGTCTTTTCCACCTCTTCTTTAGCCCTGCCGGCAGCACAGGCCTCCAGAAGTTTATTCATCGACTCCACCAAAGCCTTATGCTGGTTGTCAATTACATCGATACCTATCTCAAGATCCTGCCTCCACCTTATTGCCACCACTTATTCCTCCTTCGATTTTGATATGGTTTCAATGATTTAAAGAATATTTAAACATAATTCAAATATACAAAACAATCAAAATGCTATAAAATTACAGTCCGTGGGCTGTTCTTGCTATTATATCATCCTGTAGGGCGCTGTTTAAATCCACAAAATATGCGCTAAAACCTCCCACCCTAACCACAAGGTTCCGGTATTTTTCAGGTTCTCTTTTGGCAGCAATAAGCTCATCAGCACTCAATACATTTATCTGGATCTGCTGTCCTCCCTTCATAAAGAAGGTCCGGATTAAATCCCGCAAGGCCTGTTTGGCCTCATATGACTGCAGCAGGGATTTGTTAAACTTTAGATTTAGCACGTATCCTGACTGGGCAAGGGTATGATCCACCTTAGCTACAGAGTTCAATACAGCCGTTGGACCCTTTCTATCCTTTCCCTGGCAGGGTCCCACCGAATCGGCCACAGGTGTCCGGGCGTATCGACCATCGGGAGTAGCCCCGGTATACATTCCAAATTCCGGTGCCCTTACAAAGGTACTACATCCTCCCCCGTATATTCCTCCCCTGTAAGTCCTGTATTTCATCAATTCACTGAAGAAATGGCCGACTATTTCAACGGCAATTGAATCCACATAATCATCATCATTACCGTAGCGGTGCACATTGGCATCCAAAATATTTTTAACATCCTCATGTCCCTCGAAATCCTTATCCAAAGCCTCAACAAGGCGAGCCATGCTGATGCGTTTCTCCTCAAAGACCAGCCGCTTAATAGCTGCCAGGGAATCAGCGGTATTAGCAATTCCCTCCGTCAGTATCTGGCCGTGGTTATAACGGGGACCACCATCCTTAAAATCCCGGCATTTTTCCATACAATCGGATACAAGAAGAGAACGGAATGGATCGGGAGCATGCTCCGCATAGATCTTTTGAGAGCGGTTGGCAACATCGGTAAGCAGCCGGGTAAAATACTCCACCTGTTTCTTATATGCAGCCATCACCTGATCAAAGGTTTTAAATTCACGGGGATCCCCGGTATCCGGCCCCAGCTGTTGGCCGGTTAATCTGCACCTTCCTCTGTTCAAAGCCAGTTCCAGGCATTTCAAGAGATTAAGTTCCCCATCCTCCAAACCCATATGCGATTTGCCCTGGATATCGATCTGATTACAACCGTTCATGGCATAGTCCCTGGCGTCGGGAAGCGGTATCCCAAATCGGAGCATGGCCGGTATTACCGCTTCATCATTGTATAATGCCGGCATGCCAATTCCACTGGCAATCACATCAATAGCCTTATCCCAGAGGGAAAGAGGGGTATTTTTATGACATCGCATGGTCAGGTTGGGAGCCTGATAACCGTACTTCTTGGCAACATCCAGGATCATATAGGACAGCTCATTCGTGGCGTCCTCCCCGTCTGCTGTCTGCCCTCCTATACAAAGGTTCCATGCCCGCACCCTTTCAAAGCGTATCCACAATTTCTCCAGTAGCTGCTGTATCTCGTCCCTGGTTATTTGCCCGCTGTCCAACGAATGGCGGAAATAGGGGTACATATACTGGTCAAAGCGTCCGGGAGAATCTATGTTGTCAAATACAAAGGCAAACCAGAATGCCTGAAGAGCCTCCCTCCACGTGGTTGCCGGATACATCGGAACCCTTCTGCATACCGCTTCAATACTCAGCAATTCCCTTCGCCTATCCGGATCCGTTTCACTGTCCAGCATCTCTCTCGCCCGAGCAGCATACCTAAGCGCGAAATCCTCAAAGGCATGACATATCAGAATCAAAGACTGCAACCATTCACGCTCATCATTATTCTGTGCCCTTACCATGCGCTGGTTTATCCTTTGCCTCAGACCAATTGTTCCTTCCCTCAACAAAAGATCATAATCAAGAAGGGTATGGCCTCCCCATCTGCCGGCCCAGAAAACCTTCATTTCAATGCATCGCTTCTCATATTCCGATAAAGATCTATCAAAGATTTCACAAGTGGATTTATTCTCAAAATATTCGAGTATACGGTTGAGCTCGCTGCGTATGGCGTCATCCTTTTCCTCAGCAAGGTATTTCTGGGCCAAATCCCGATCCACATGAATTCCTGCGCCAAAGGTATATTTTACGATAGCATGGGGTATAGGATCCCCTACTATTACATCCTCCGGTTCAATATATACCGGCATGCTCTGAACCGCTTTCCAGATACCCGTGGCAATACGAAGTGCCGGATGTTTTCCCTCGGTAGCCATATAACCCTTGGCAAAGGGTTCCCCCCAATACTTCCATTCCATGACTATACCCCCTACAAATCAGCAATAATTTCAATTGTACCCATAAATCATCCTGTTTCCGGGTAAACACATTGCTCACACTTATAATACACGATTCAACCAATAAAACACAACCATAAAAATCAATATCATGGCATAAAAACAATAAAAATAAAGGGTTCCAATGGTGGAACCCCTGAATTCCTCTTTTTATACCGCCATTAATTGTTCGGTATCCTGTGCTCTGTACAATTGGCTGTACAAGCCTCCTGTCTCCAGAAGCTCATCGTGCTTGCCCATCTCAACTATTTCTCCTTCTTCTAAAACAATAATCTGATCAGCTTGCTGGATTGTAGACAGCCTGTGGGCAATTACTATCGTTGTTCTATTGACCGTTAATTTATCGAGAGCTTCCTGAATAAGTTTTTCTGTCTGCGTGTCAACGGAGGAAGTTGCCTCATCAAGGATCAGTATCGGAGCATCCTTTAAAACAGCCCGGGCGATGGATATCCTCTGCTTTTGCCCGCCAGAAAGCTTAACACTCCTCTCGCCTACCCTAGTATTGTATCCCTCCGGGAGCTCCATAATAAAATCATGGGCATTGGCAGCTTTGGCGGCAGCAATTATTTCCTCCTCGGTAGCATCGGGACGACCGTAAAGTATATTCTCTTTAACAGTTCCGTTAAAAAGAAACACATCCTGGGATACCAGGCTTATCTGTTTTCTTAGGCTATGCAGCTTAATTTTTCTTATATCAATATCATCAACCAAAATCTCGCCCGAGTCGGGTTCATAAAACCTTGGTATTAAATTGGCTATGGTAGTCTTCCCTACTCCCGTTGGCCCTACCAAGGCCAGCATTTGACCGGGTTGTACTTTGAAGGACACATTTTTCAGCACCGGAACATTGTCTACATATCGGAAGCTCACATTCCGGAATTCAAGCTTTCCGTTTACTCTGTCCAAATCTATGGCATCCGGTGCATTTTTAATCTCTGGTTCTTCATTAAGTATTTCCATTACCCGTTCGGCACTGGCTAATGCATGTTGTATCCCTTCATTTAACATGCCAAATGAAGTTATTGGTTGGTAAAAGGTGCCAAGATACAGCAAAAAGGCTACCAGATCTTCCAACGCCAATTGGTTAGCCAGTGCCAGTCTGCCTCCGAAGAATATGACAATTACCGTACCCAGCCCGGATATAAACTCAATGCTGGGGTGGAAGGCATTGGTGAATCTTAAGGCGCGTAACATGGCTTTGGTATAGGCAGCAATTCTGGCAAACGTGCGCCTGCTTTCATATTCCTCCTGCGTGAATGCCTTGATCTCCCTGATTCCCGAAAAATTATCCTGCAGAATGGCATTTATCTCTGCATTCTCCTTCTGAACCTCTCTAAACATCGGCCTTGATATTTTGCTAAACTTTAAAACCATCCAGAACAGCAAAGGTATCGGTATCAGGGTGTATAGTGCCAGCCTCCAATTCATAGAAAAAAGAATAGCTGAAACTCCTATAACCATCAAACCGTTTACCACAACGGTAGGAATCGCATGAGCAAGCATCTGTTCAAAATTTCTGGTATCATCAATTACTCTGGACATTAATTCACCGGTCTTCTTATCGTGGAAAAATCTTAATGACAAATTCTGCAGATGATTATACAGATGACTCCTTATTCTCTCAAGTATTTTCCATGCCGCATAATGGGATACATAATCGGTCCCAAATCGAGAAACAGCTCTTAACAGGTATATGGTAATCAACGCCAGGGCAAGAAAACTAACCCGCCGTATATCAACTCCTCTCCCAGCGCTATCAGTCACGGTTCCAATCAGGTTACGAATCATCCACGGGCCGGCTATATTCATTGCTGTTACTATAACCATACATAAAGTTGCTACAAACAAATGCATTCTGTATGGCTTCATAAAACGCAGCAATGTCTTTAATTCTTTCATTATTTATCCTCCTCAACTTCCCTGCCTTATTAATTTATTGAGCAACGTATTAAGTTGCTGCAACTCCTCCTCATTCAAAACCCCCAACAACTCTTCAATATTTTTCTGATGTTTCGGAACCAGCTTAACTTTCAGCTTCTTCCCCTCTTCGGTAAGCTTAATTATCCAAACACGCCGGTCTTCTGCACAGCTTGCACGGTATACCCAGTTATTCTCAACCATCCGGTCGATCAAACCGGTCATATTGCTGGCATTGCACCTGAGCTCCTTGGCCAGCTCATGGGTTGGTATGCCCTCATCCCCTATATGGTACAGAGCATGGAACTGGGGCCAGGTAATACCGTTTTCAGCCAGCCTGTTGTGCAACTCCTTTCTGATGCTGTGATATGCATACCTCAAAGTCTTATAAACCTCATATGCCAGAGTTTCCTCCATTGATCAATCACCTCCCATTGCCAAGGCTTATGAAAGCTACATCTTTTTTGTCAAAAAAGGATTTAGAATACAGGGTATATAAATCGCTCATGAAAATTTTTCTAATGTTTCATATATGAATTATAAACTAATAAAGCAATTTGTCAAGCAATTACAGGCTAAATCAGGCTGGCCGACAACAGTGTCTTATTGATATTGATACAATAAAAAAATCCGCCGGCGCTGTCAAAAGCGGGCGGACCTGCATGTATGAACATTACAGCTTCATCAACCATTCCAATGCCTTTTCTATATATTCATCCCAGAAGTTCCAGTCGTGGATCCCCTTGTCCTCTACATAGGTGTGCTCAACGCCCTGTGATATCAAAAAATCCCTGTATTTTCGATTGCTCTCAATTAAAAAATCCTCCGTACCACATGCAAGATAAATCTTTGGTATGGTACCCTTCTCCTCCTTGATCATGGTTATCAACGCTTCCAAATCCTTGTCACTACCCCTCAACTTGGACAGATCGCCAAAAACATATTCATAGTAACTTCTCCGCCTAAAAACCCATTCAGCTTCTTCGGTGGATACCAAAGCATAATCAATTATTATGGCAGAAGAAAGAGCAACAATGGCGCCGAAGGTTTTGTAATATTTAAGCCCGTTTCTGAGCGCACCGTATCCCCCCATCGATAAGCCTCCTATAAACGTATCCTCTCTTTTTGTAGATAGGGGGAACAGCTTTCTGGTCTCCTCCACCAGTTCCCGGCCAATAAACTCGCCGAAATAATTATGCCCCGCTTCCTGATCCACATAAAAACTGTTTTCTCCCGAGGGCATGACCACGGCTACATTGTGCTTTTGTGCTAATTCGGCTATCCTGGTCCGGATCAGCCAATCGGTGCAATTACCCATAATCCCGTGCAACAGATACAATGTCTTAAACGGTTTAAAATGGTTTGCATTTGCCCCCTTGATATCAGGGGAATCCGTTGGGATGACCGCCTTGTATGTAACCTGTCTCATAAGCGCCTCGGAAAAGAAATTGACATCAACTATTGCCATGCTCCTTTTCCTCCTTTTTTTATATTAAAATGGATTCAATTAAGCTTATAAAACAAGCATCCGGCTATATACGCATATAGCCCCAAACTAATGACAGGGAGTGCTTGACACTCCAAAAATACAGTAGTATAATACTTTTAGCTTAAGCGGCCGGACTTTTATGGGGACGTAGTTCAGTGGGAGAATGCTACATTCGCATTGTAGAGGTCGTGGGTTCGAATCCCATCGTCTCCACCAATCATATTTTGCTGTTCCTACATTGAATTCTACCGTACGCAGTATACAATAGAGCAATAACTTGTCAATTTGCAGGAACAGCATATTTATTTTTGGTTACAATGCCCTGTATTGCAGATTTTGAGCACTGTACAGATATAGTTCTCCGTTTATGTGCGAATTCCTCCAGCAGTATAAAATATCATATTCAGTCCAGGACTGAACTACCTTTGTAATTCTTTCAATTGTGCTACGATCTTATTTAGCTCCCTTTCCAGCTCTTCCACATTATCATTTTTTCCGGGCATGGACAATTTTCCCGTTATTTCAGCCAACCTCATCCGTAATATAGTTTCCTGCTCCTTTAAATTAACACCGTCATTTTGATGGGGAACGCTTTTTGAATCATCTTTACGTCTTAAATACTGGGTGTAGGATTCCTGAAGCGTTCTGGCTCTGCAATTCTCAATGACAATAATTCTGTCAGCAATTTTATCTACAAGCCATCTATCATGCGATACCAGAAGAATTGTACCCTCATATTCCATAAGTACCGATTGCAGTGCTTCCATGGAAAATATATCCAGATAATTTGTCGGCTCATCCAATATTAGCAAGTTAGCTTCCGAAACTAACAGTTTAGCAATTGAAGCTTTGACCCTTTCTCCTCCGCTCAGCACTCCTACCTTTTTATGCACATCATCTCGCTTGAATAACAGGCGGGCCAGAATCGTCCTTACAACCCACTCCGGCTGGTAACTGTCCCTCATTATATTGTCCAGTATGCTATCCTCAGGGGTCAATGTGTCCAAGTTCTGACTAAAATATCCAATCCTTACACCATTTGCTACTTTTATTTTTGGATGCCCGGACATTATCATCCTGATCAATGTGGTCTTCCCTACCCCATTTTTCCCTACCAATGCGGTTTTGGAACCTTTAATAATCTCGAAGTTCAAATCTTTGAATAACACACGTTTTCCAAATCTCAGGCTGATATTCTCACCCTTGATTAATATCCTGCTTACCGGGGCCTTTACGGGTTGAAATTCCATCTTAATATCATCCAATTCTCTGGGCTTTTCCTTAACTTCCAGCCTTTCCAGGCGGCTCTGTATTGCCTTCACAGATTTATTCAGCTTCTCCTGTGCTTCAGTAGCACTCCTCCTGTGCAGCCGGACCTCGGAATTTCCCATTCTTTTGGGAGCTTTTCTTACCCGCTGGGCTTTGCCTTTTAAATTGCTGAGAGCAGCTTCCAGTTTTCTCTTTTCAGCTATATACTGATTATACTCCAATTCCTGCCTTCGCTTTTCTGCTTCTTTTTGCCTTATATAATCAAAATAGCTGCCCGGATAACATTTTACCCGGCCATCTTCAATCTCCAGTATACTGTTGCACAGCTTATCAAGCAGCTCACGGTCATGCGATATTAAAAGCAGCGCTCCCTGGTATTCCATTAGCTTTCTTTCAATCAGCTTAATGCCTTCCATATCCATATTACAGGTGGGTTCATCTGCAAACATTATTCCACTGCCTTTGCTGAATTGGCTTGCAACTCTTAACTTAGTCTGTTCACCACCGCTCAGGCACCTGACATCCCTGCCGCTGATTTCAAACTCCTTTGTCGTTCGATTATCAATACTATCATCCTCTGTACCGAACTGTTTTATATAAGAGAAATCGGTAAACAGTCTTACAATTCCTTCATCAGGAACGATATTTCCGGTAAGTATCTCCATAAGAGTTGTCTTGCCTGCTCCATTAAGCCCCACTACTCCTATCCTGTCACCGCTGTATATTTTTAAGTCGTCTATATTTAGTATCAATCTGTCCCCATAATATTTTTTGATATTTTGTGCGTACAATAACAGCATAAAAAAACCTCCCTGCATTATTCCAGAGAGGTTTATCCCTAATCTCGATGCGCCAAGTGCAGCTTCCCGCCGGTTTTACGGATGGTATACTTTTATCTTCATTGGGAAAATCTTATACCTGCACCGGAACCACTCATTACTTCATCCGGTAAGTTCTGCTTTACAACAACATTAATGAAAGCTAAAACGATGCAGCATAAGCATTTTACCCTGTCATCAGCATATCC
Organism: Clostridiales bacterium DTU074; assembly: GCA_001513075.1. Lineage (GTDB taxonomy): Bacteria > Bacillota > Clostridia > Caldicoprobacterales > Caldicoprobacteraceae > DTU074. Next base: position 15,521 of record LFSE01000127.1, read on the forward strand.
TTATTGACTATTGGAAAATATTAGCAGCACGGCATTAGGGAATAACCAATCTGGAATATCCAAAAATAGCATATTTTCCTAATATGCACCTATCAAACCCACATTGATATTAAGTAGATTTGCAAGAATATTCCTGATCGGTTACTTCCTCATGCCGATAGTACCTGCCCTTTCTTTATTTTTTAAACTATTGTTTTTACAAGCGAAACCACAACGTTATATTACAATATCCTGCCAGTACATGTCAACACTTTCAATTGTTTATCGTTCGTTTAACTTGCCATTCTTAACTTTACTCCGCAGATCCGGCCTATACCCAGACATCTTTACACAAGCCAACCCGAAATTTAATTATGTAAAAATGGGCTCCACACCTTGCCTCCTTCTTCAATGTCGGCGTCATCCTGGGGAAGGCCACCGGCTATGGGACTCAATGGCGAACATAGGAAGCAGGATCTTATTATCGAGCACCAGCCATATTTACTCCGGATATTATCCACCGTACAATCCAGTGCCCTGTATTTATCAGCACACTCATCAAAAAAAGACAGCTGCAGAAGCTTGTTGCTGCACAATTCCGCCACCCTAATCCCCAGATGTCGTATAGGCACCCCGTCCCACAGCTCATCAAACAATTCTCTGGCTTTCCGGTAGATTTCATTGGTACAATCGGTTGCCGTATCAAATTTCCGCTGGCGGGAACAGGTCTCAAAATACTTGTTCTTTATGGATACTCCCACAAGCCTGGCACATTTCCCCGCCTTGCGAAGGCGCATGCCCAAAGTCTCGGACAATGAGAGCAGCACCCTATGGGCCGTCTCCCGCTCCTTTACGTCAAAAGCGATGGTTGTGGAATTGCTCAGACCTTTCATGGGGAAATATTCCTGAACTTCAGAGTTGTCGATTCCGTGGGCAAATTCCCATATCAGCTCTCCGTAGCTTTTAAACCACTGACGAAGCAGGGCCGGCTCCAGAGCAGCCAACTGCCCAATAGTAAAAACTCCCTTGCGTTTAAGTTTTTGAGCCGTGGTTCTCCCCACCATAAACAGTTCATCTATCGGGAGGGGCCACATCTTCTGCGGGATCTCGTCGGGGAAAAGAGTATGTACCCTGTCGGGCTTTTCCAGCTCCGAGGCCATTTTAGCCAGAAGCTTATTGCATGATATACCAATGTTGACGGTAAAACCTAGCTCTTTTTTTATTCTATCCTTGATTGCCTGTGCCGCTTTTACAGGAGGACCAAAATGCAATTCCATACCGGTAAAATCTAGAAATACTTCATCTATCGAAAACCTTTCTACAACCGGCGAATATTCCTGTAAAATTTTCAGCATATTGGAGCTGTATTGTATATACAGGCTATAGTGCGGAGGAACAACCACCAGATTGGGGCACTTCAGTTTAGCTGAAAATAAGGGTTCGCCAGTCTGAATTTTATACTTCTTTGCAGGTATGGATTTAGCCAGTACTATGCCGTGACGGGTAGATGGATCTCCCCCCACCACCGAGGGAATATTTCTCAGATCAAGGGTCTCACCGTTCTTAAGCCGATACACCGCCTCCCATGAAAGAAAGGCTGAGTTGACGTCAATGTGGAATATAATCCTGTCATGCTCCGGCACCGAATCCTTGTAATGCGCCATACTATCCCCCCTTGCATAAAAATATACCGGAATGATTCGAACATATGTTCGACATGAATATTATATCCGAACATATGTTCGGTGTAAAGGGGATAAAATGGCAGATTTTTGCTGAATTTTCAACCTTCCTGAACTTACCTGGCTTAGACGGGATAATATCAGCACGTATTAGCCTGGCACATTTGTTTTGTATGACTCCGGAGTGAAAGGAAACATAATATTGCCAGCATAACATCAGCTTAATATTCTGGCAAACTCCTGTTTATCTATTATTGGAGCCTTGCATGTAAAATTCTCACATACATAGACAGTGGTTCTGCCGTCTACCGGCTTTTGGTATTTTATATACGGCACCATTTCGGCTAACTTTTTCCCTTCCTGATCTTCGGAATACAGCAAGCTGACCATTTGAGGCGCAAAGGTTGAATTTAATATTTGAAGCATCTCTTTTGTATCATCGCTTTCCCTGCTGCCTGCAAATACTATTTCTTTAACCGGATACAAAGCAAACATGGCAGCCACCACAAAGTAAGTATAGGCAGCGGGATATCTTGTAACAATTCCAGCAAAAGCTCTAAGCTGCTCATAAGCCTTGGTTTCAATTTTCCGATCCCCAGTCAGACGCGCCAGTCGTAACAAATTCATGGCTGCTACCGAGTTCCCCGAGGGCATGGCTCCGTCATAAACCTCCTTGGGGCGCGTAATCAACTGTTCGCCATCCTTTCCGTACAGAAAAAAACCATGTTTGTCGGCATCCCAGAACAGGTCGATCATTTCCCGGCTTTTCTTGAGGGCATAATTCAGATACAACGGCTTATAGGTGGTCTCATAAAGTTCGATCAATCCCCATATCAGGTATGCGTAATCATCCAGATAGGCCGGATAAGCCGATTCACCATCCCTGTAGCGGGCAAGCAGCCTGCCGTTTTTATCAACAAGCCTGGAAAATATAAATTCCACCGCCTTTTTGGCTGCCTGTGTGTACTTTGGCTCCTGCAGTATTCTACCGCCCATTGCCATGGCGGCTATCATTAAACCGTTCCAGGAGGTTAGGATCTTGTCATCTCTATACGGCCTAATACGTCCCTCTCGATAATTAAACACCCGCTGTCGCAAAGGCGCAATTTCGGATTCATATTCATCTGCATCAGCTTGAGTGTGGAGCCGGTTAGGTATATTCTTACCCTTAAAGTTCCCTTGAGCGCTGATGCCATAGTAATCACAAAAAGTCCGGCCATCAGTCTCACCCAGGATCTCTGTAATCTCATCCTGAGTCCAGAGATAAAACTTGCCTTCTTCTCCTTCAGAATCCGCATCTTCTGCCGAGTAAAAACCTCCTTCAGGTGGGGTCATGTCCCTGAGGACGTAAGTAAATATTTTTCTGGCCACATTGGCATATATTTCCTTTTTGGTGCACAGGTATGCTTCCAGATAAGCAACGGCCAAAAGGGCATTATCGTACAGCATTTTCTCGAAATGGGGTACCAGCCATCTTTCATCGGTTGAATACCGGGAAAATCCATATCCGATATGATCAAAAATTCCCCCCCGGTAGAGAGCGTCCAGTGTCTTTTCAACCATATCCAGCGCCCGTTTTTCCCCTTTAAGCTTCCAATATCTTAAAAGAAAGTACNNGTACATATTATGAGGTGTAGGAAATTTCGGTGCATGACTGAACCCGCCGTATATCGGGTCAAAGGAATCGCTAAGCATTTCGTAGGCTGTGGATATATCCTCCTTTGTTATATCCCGCTTTTTGGCCTCCATGGCCGACTCCCGCTCTATGGCCTTCACAACCTTATCACTGGATTCAATAAGTTCTCTTTTATTACTCTTCCATGCCTCTGCCACCCTTGTCAAGATTTCCATAAGGCCGGGCATGCCCATCCGCCCTCTTTTGGGAAAATACGTACCCGCAAAGAAAGGTTTTTGCTCCGGCGTCATTATAATGGTCAAAGGCCAGCCTCCATGGCCGGTCAGTGCCTGGCATACCGTCATATATATATGATCAATATCCGGTCTTTCCTCCCGGTCCACCTTTATGGATATAAAATGCTTATTCAATATATCGGCAACTTCCTGATCTTCAAAGGATTCCCTTTCCATAATATGGCACCAGTGACAAGTCGATATAATAAACTACGAATACCCAATAGACAAAAATATGGGTTTGTCCTCTATTCTGGCTTTCTCAAAAGCCTCTTCAGACCAAGGAAACCATTCTACAGGATTGTACGCATGTTGCAGAAGGTAAGGACTTTTTTCTTTTATAAGTCTATTGGGTATATTCGATGTTTTCATAGCATCACCTCCTTCATATCTCTTACATGACACATTATACGCCTAATGAAAATTTATTTTTATGTTTATATTATCTCCTTCTCTTTTATACTCTAGCCTATCAATTATAATATGCAAAAATTGATTCTTTTCCTTAACGGATTTGGATTTGTTCCATTTTTTACGAAATTCTCTTATGTTCTCTAACTTCTTCTTGTTTGTACTTTGCTCCCGCTGGCTTATACGTTCTTGTAACTCCCTTACCTCTTGTTTTAACTTTATAATATTTCTTTCACGAGCTTCTTTTCTTTCCAAAAATTTTTCTTTTGTTATTTCTTGTTCCTCTCTCATTTCAATTAGTGTATCAATGGCTTTTTCCTGCTTTTCAATTTCCTTTTGTTTACCCTGTGAAAAATCAAATTATTTCATCTCAAAATCATCAAAAAACAGCACATTAAATTGTCCT
>LFSE01000094.1 GCA_001513075.1 Clostridiales bacterium DTU074
TGCGTTTATTTCGGTAGCCTCTTTATTTCTTCAACCTTAATATATCTATATCTAGCAAACTTAATATATCTAGCAAATAAAAGTGCCAGTTTTCTCTCGATAGTATAGGAGGAACGTTTTATGGTTCCCGTCTATACAATTACCTGTCAGCTGCTTCGTCCTACCGGCAGACAGGCTGTAGATTTCACCTCAAAACCTTATATAACTGCCTTAAAAAATGCCGAAAGTTTTGTAAACGGCTGGCCGGAAAACAAACCTTGTAAAATAAAGGTTTTGTTAACCCGGCAAGACGCAAACTATGTTTGCAAATTAATTGATCGTTTTTTAAATAGCTATTCAGTATTTTCATCATCACTACCAACCTCGGAGAACTTTCCAATTTCAACGCCAGACAAGCTCAAGATTGTCATATTGTACGATAGCACAGCTATCTACTCCCAAAAGGAAGTAGACAGGGTCTTGTGCAAATTCGAACAGGTTGTAGCTGCACGATGCCCTTTTCATTCGTTCAGGGTGGGCAATAGACTCTTTGCTTACATATCACACGATTTTCATGTAAAAATTATCGCAGACGGGAGAATTATTCCCAAATAAAAAGTAAAAAAGGAGGAAGGAGGCTAGTCCTTCCTCTTATGTTTTTCAAAGGGTTAATGTCGAGTATGTAGAAATAAATGTTTTCCTTCTCATTAAGCCAATAATCTATCCACTTGCCCTTATCTCCTTACTTCCTATACAATAATATACAAATATATGAAGGAAATGGCAAATAAATATAGAATAATACATATAACCTTATTATTAGACAAATAGAATGGTGGTGGTTTTTATTACAGATTTAGAAAAAAGATTATATAATGAAATGATAAATAATTATAAGAGAGCTGACCAAGAATGTGGTTATAGGGCTCCAAGGTTTTTACAGATGCTAGATAGAAGAGGACCTGTCGAAGCAGCGAAGATCCTTATTAGAAAGCCAGCTGGAGGAGAAGGATTCATAAAGTTGTTGGAGTTAGGGCGACTAGATTTATCTATAGAAGCATTGGTTATAAGAGATGAATTTAAGCCTTTATTTACGGAAGAAGAAATAGAGATCTGCAGAAAAAAATTGGAAGAATGTGATTATTTGAAAAGTAGAATAAAGAAATAATGTTTCAGGTAATAAACGAGTAATAGATAAAGCATATAAAGATTTAGTGGATTAGAGTATAACTCCTAGCTTAATCGGAGGAATAGACCAAATTTTAAGCGCTATTACAAATATCGAATAGTATGAGCTCCTTCAGTTTGAGTTTTTTAATGTCTTCCATTCAACTGGTTAATAGTTATTTTTGAACTCAATCAAATAGAGAAAAAGGTGAAGAACTGCAAAAGTGAAAGATAAAAGGTAATGCTGGAATACAAAAAGAATGTGAGACAGAATATAACAATACAAACAACAAATGCTTATATAATTTAATACAAGCTGGAGGAGATATTGTGGATTTTGATATTACATATGCAAGTAATATGATCGGTGATTTATTTAATAAAGCAAAAGAAAAAGACGAATTTGAGTTTTGCTGCACCTTATTAAGAGGTAGAGGAAAGGAATCAGCAGGTTGGGATTCTCTATTTGAAAGTTATAATTTAATCAAACAAACTCTCTCATTGATTAGCGCACCAGTTGATGGCCTATTTAAAATAAGACTACTATTATTGCTATATTGTCATATTACTGAAATGAATGATTTTTATAGCATAGTCGCTAATCTTTTATTGAGTATATATGATTTTTGTACTTATTCCTAGGGGGTACAGTTATGTTAACTCTGTTATATAATTGTTCCGGGAGCAACGAAAAGAATTGATTCATCCCATGGAATGATCCCTATGATTAATTTTGCAAAGAAATCGGAGTGGAATATATGCTAGGAAGTGGATTTATTGTCATGTTACGTGAATTTTAAGCAAATGGCAAGAGCATTCGTGTAATCTCTAAAGAAATTGATCTTTTTGGAATAGTGTTAGGAAATAATTGAGAACGGATGGCATGTAAAGTAAACCTCTTTTTTTCTAGCTTATAAGTGCTCATTATCAAAAAGGGAATATAATTTTGACAAACAATAAAAGATTTGGGAAGTGGATCGAACTAATGGGCGCTCCTATACATGCAAAAGCGATATTGGACAAATTATTGCATCATACTAATATAATCAATATAAGAGGAAACAGCTACCACTTAAAAGATGGGTTTAAAACCAGGCTATATGTCGGCCAATGCAATAATATCTAATAAAAAAGGGTGAGACAACTATTATCCATTGATGATGGGGGCAATTTTATTTCGCTATTTACAGGTTTTTCATATATAATTTTGAGGATTAATTTTTCATGAGGTGTAAAATGGGAGAAAGATTGGATATTAATACTTTAATGAGAATATTAGATGATAATCCGCTTAAAGCTATTGAGTACATGAATAGTTTTGTTCCAGAGTACTTATACAAATATTCTCCTTTACTGGGTGAACACTATATTGATTATGAAGAAGAAAATAATAAAAAACTAGAAACATTAGAAAACAATCAAATATGGGTTAGCAATTATAAGGTGTTGAACGATCCATTTGAATTTAAAATGTTTGTTTTGGATAAAGAAAGGCTTGAGAAATATGGGTGGAACAAAGATTTTGTTGAGAATATTGTTGAGAACACATTTGAATCGATTAGAGAAAGAATTTTAGTAACTTCTTTTACTAATAAGGTTAATAATAATATGCCTTTATGGGCACATTATGCGAACAATCATTCGGGATATTGTGTAAAATATAGGGTTTTAAGCCCTAAAATAATATTCCCTGTATTTTATGAACCTGTAAGAGTAAAAATAGCAAAAATTCCAGCTTCTATAATATCAGAAATGTTGAACTTATATGAACAAAAATTAAATAAACCAGCAAAAGAATATGATATGTTTAATATCCTATTATATCTTTCTTTTTTATGTAAGCATGAGATATGGAGTTATGAAAACGAATTTAGGATATTATACCCATGGTATATTCCTACAAAAAAAGGTTTAAACATCTCTCTTGATGAAGCAGGTCTTGTTGTAGATAGCATATATATAGGGTTCAAATGTAACGAAGAATATGAGGAAAGACTAATAAATATTGGAAAAGATTTAAATTGTAAGGTTTATAAAATGATCTTTGATGACTATTCTATTGCTTATGAATTATCTATGAAGCGTATTAGATAAAAGAATTGGCTACTTATGATGAGTATAAAGTTGTGAATATAGGGCACTTAACACAAAAAAGACCCATTAAATGGTATCTAATAATAAATCTGACATGGAAAACACTAAATTCGCTATAAACATATGCCGAATTAATGATTTTTAGTATGTAGATACAGACAATAAACCGTATGAGACTAATCATAAAAGCCAATTGAACCAATATTGAGTAGTGTAGTGCAATGTTGAATTTAAATGATTGTGTTCATCATGGTTATTATAGCCAGTCTTTGCGGATACTGTAATGAAATAAAGGGTTGTTAGTAAAAAAGAGTCTAGCTATTGCTAGACTCTTTCTAGGAAATTTATTACGATCCTATTTTTACCTGTTAATCACTGGACAATTTATCTTTGTAGTATGATATTTCATCTTCTATATATTCTTTTGGGGACATAACTGAAGCATGTTCATCATAATAACAATCTAAAGCGGTATCCTTATACATATAGGCGAAATAGCTAATAACGTCATCGTCGTCAATTTCATCTACGCTATCATATTCATTTTCACCGTTTTCTTCAAGCTCGATTAAGTATATTTCTTTTAATGCTTTAATTGTGTTTGCTGATACTTCGTTAGTCAAATATCTAACCATATCGTTATAAAATAGATCTTCTAAAATCCTACCTTCAACTTTAAGAGCAGTGGCATATCTCAATGCCGATTTTCTTATAAAGTTAGGATCATCTAATTGTATTTCGAAAAAACCTGATGTACCTAATGCTATGACAATGTTCTCGCATAGTACTGTAAGAAAGGAATCAATAGTATTTTTAATATCATAATACTGGGTGTCGCTATTAACCTCTATCGTATCAATAATTGCACATTTAGTTATAGGATCAAAACCAATAGAGCGATCAATTTTTATATTAGAATCACTAAAAAACACAACATCAAAAGCCATAGTTTGACGATAGACAGCTTTCTTTTCCGCTTCGGAAAGAAGGTCTTTGCTATATAGGAATTCTATGGCTTTGGAGAAAATGTTAGAAAGTGTGCCATAATCATATTCAGGTCTGCCTTCATCATTGAAACTTAATAAAACCTCCCCTAGTATCTTATGTTCTACTTTTCTTTTGTTGCTCATAATTCTCAATCTCCTTTCTCTGATTCGTTTTATTTTTTAAATGCAAAGGTATTCTATAAAGCAAATGCAATGGAGGTTTTAATATTTTTATAGTTCCGTTGTTGTTTACAAATAATATGGTAGATATATCTGTACAAAGCTATTGTAACTGTGTTGATAGAATTAATAAAAAAGATTTTTGCACAAACAATCGAGCATCGAGTGTATCATGATGGCGAAACATATAGCTTAATATATGAAGGTCCAGCCATGCACTTTAGACAGTGCTTTAGTTATTTATTACTGTTTCAAAGTCGATTGTGGCAAAAATCGATATAAATTTCCTTAATTTAGTTATATGTGTTATTATTCAACAAAAATTGTAAAAATCCTTTTAAGTTATTAAAAAAATAGAATTTTATCGGTAAACGGTATCACAATCTCAAAATATTGGACTTTTTAATATAAGATTTCGTGAAAACTTGTAAAGGACGATAACTATAAGATTATTCGATATTAGAATTTTCTATTTGTTTCCTCACGCTTTTCACATAACCTAATAACATTTTAGTTATTTCAGTGCATTTTTCGTCAAGTTCCACAAAATCCTCTTCTGAAATATATCCGCATTCCTTGGCCAGATCCAACCAGTTTCTAGTTTCTGCCACACTTCCGAGACTAATGCTTAAAAATTGAATTTGCTTATTAGGGAACAGCTGTCCGTTACCTTCTGCTATGTTTGCACCTATGGAGGCACATGATCTCCGGATTTGGGTTGTTAAAACATATTGTTCATGTGTCGGAAATTTCTGTGTTATTTCGTATATCCTGTTTGTTAGTTCTTTGGATTTTTGCCAAACTTTTAAAGTCTTAAAATCCTTTATACTATTTACTGTTTTTTTCATTATATTTCACTCCTAGCTGTGTTTTATCTGTGTTGCATTCATACTATTAAAAGAAGAAAATAAAAATCAAGTTTTTTAGTTAAATCCAAAGAATAAAAGATAAGAAGTACAAAGCGATTAGATGAGTATAAACACTTACCTGGAGGTAAAATTTGACTTTAAAGATTATTTTTTGATAAAATCAAAATCAAATAGTAATATTGGTTCAATTCTATAAGTCACTCCTATCACTTATACATATATAGCCAGGAAATGTTAATTCAATACTTTAATTAGAGTGTTAGGAGTGATAAATTAATGTACAAATCCAGTATTGAAATCGATATTAGTATGTGGCGAAAGCATGGTTTTTATATTCACCTTGAAAGAAACAGCGTAGATAATGGTAAAATAAATTACCATACGCATGGCATACTACACTCAAGAGGAAAAGCAGACTTTTTGATCACTCAACCAATAGATCCTAGTTTGGCTAAAATAATCTTTATGGAATTAGTGAGCATGCTAGATAATGGATTTGCAATAACTGAAGGGATGATCATTGAGGATTTTCTAGGTATGATAACACTTGAATTTAGCAAGCCTAAAAATAATGATAATGACATGATTTTGCAGGTAGATGTGAAAGGAGCAGTATTTAGGTTCTAGAATATAGAATTAAGTGTTATTGAGAAAAAAGACCTTATAAGGCATAGACCCCTTCCTATAAGTAAAACTAGGGCTGAAAATATCGTAGAATGATATAAAAAATATCCTTTGAGGATACTAGAAACAAAAGTTGCATATAGACTTCTCTATGATTAGAAATTGCCGGCAGTTAAATAAATAAATCGTTAAATTGTATGAAAAAATGCAAGAACAAATAGAAAACCACTAATATTCAGAACAGGTTGATGCCTGTTCTTTTAATTTCTAACAATAATTATATAAATTTATATTCCAAATAGCTAAATTGTTTTAGATCAAGCATTCTCCCATAGTGATGGAAGTTATCAATACGGATAAACTAGAAAAAACAGCGGAATAAAAAAGCAGATAAAAATATAAAAAAACTAGATGCCTCTTCCATAACTTGTTGTTTTATTGTATGATTATAAAGAATGGTAGACATTAATGAAAAAAGAGAAGCAAGTATGGACAGATGGAGGAATACAGAGGTGGGTCAAAATAACGATGGTGCTTTAAGCTTTGCTTCAACTCTTTGGGCAGCTGCGGACAGACTACGAAATAACATGGAATCATCGGAGTATAAACATATTGTTTTAGGACTTATATTTTTAAAGTATATATCAGATTCTTTTAAACATCGTTATGAGGAATTGCAAAGGTTAGTTAAAGATCCAAATAATAAGGATTATTACTGCGAAAATGAAGAAGAAACACA
>LFSE01000040.1 GCA_001513075.1 Clostridiales bacterium DTU074
CGGTATACATAGCAGGTAAATCCCGAACAATCAAAGGCATTTGGCCCATTAGCACCATATACATAACGTACTCCCAAAAACTTCATCGCATAAGCCACTACATCGCTCCCCTTCCCCGAACCAGATACCACTTCCGTCGACTGTTTCGGCTGCGATGTCGATTTTGACTTCGATCTTGACGGCGGTGGGGGAGGAACCTTGGTGCCCTTTACCTCTATCCGCTTCACCGGTTCTTCAATCACTTTTTCTTCCAGCTTCTCACGGGCTATTTCTTTCCCATTTTCTGTCGTCACTATATACGTTATTTCCTTCTTACCCTTCTTCCCTTCATTTAATACCTTCGTCCTTCCCCTTTCAAGGGTATTATCCTGACGTACCTCCGTCTCGAAGGGAATCTCCTCTGTCTCCTTTTGCTTTTCCCTTGCTACAACCGTAACCAGCTGTTTCTCAACTGTCAACTTTATTACATCGCCCGGACGTATCATGTCCAAGTCCTCGTCATCAGCATTTGCCTCTTTCAACTCCGAAAACGGTATTTTATGAGCCTTGGCAATTGACCACAGGGTATCCCCTTCTTTTGCTATATACTCCTGCACCTCTTCGGTACCTTGCGTTAATATCATCATTAGCTTTTCCTTATCAACAATAAGGCTCACTGCTACGGCTTCAGGCTCAAAGCTTATATCTTCCTTTATACGTGCTTCCTGAAACTCGCTGTTTTCCTTCTGCTGTATTTTTTCAGCCTGTAAGCTCTTTAGTTCATCCAATACCTCCTGCACCGTTTCGGTATCCTTAACATAGCATATCTTTTCACCGTTGACCAGCAGCGCATAAGCGTTGGTTTTTACTACTATCGCCTGCTCTATGGCCTGTTCCAGCTCGCTTTCAGAGCTTACCAGCCCGGTATAGAACTTTAATTCCCTAAAGACCACATCGCAGTCAATGAATACTTCATTGGAATAACTGTTGAGCAGTTTCTCCACTACCCTGTCGTATACAGCCAAACCTTTGGCGGCTGATTTTACCGTGCCCACTTCCTGACCGTTGATCAGCATGGTAAAAACTGATGCCGAGGCTTTGTAGGTAAACATATTGCTTTTTTGTTCCGCTCGAGCGAAGCCCGTCAGACAGGTCAGGGAAATAATGCCAAGCAGAAGAACAGCCAGTATTCTTTTCAAAAAATTCACCTCCCCCCTTGGCAGGACTAGGTTATTACAATTATATTACAAAACTGTTACAGTAGCAACTACATATTCTATAAAAAAATAGAAAATCCTTCTTAATTTTAAAAAATTAATTAATAATTTTTTAAAATTTTTTCTTATTTTGCCCTCTGTACTGGCAAATATACATGACTAAAACACCGATTCCGGCTCAAGTACCTTAATATTTCTGGGGAGATGTTAACCGTTTTCTATCTTCCAGCTGCTGTTCTGTAAGGCCGTACCGCCTTATAAAGAATATGCCTGCCAGCGCTATAATCCCCGCTATCGGCCCGATTAGTTTGAGCCCCAAGGGATTATCTTTGGTATAGCCGAAGATATCGAATATAAACGGCGTAACAAGGGAGGATATCCCTATTACGATCTTTATTATTAAACCCTGCGCTCCGAAAAACATGCCTTCACGCCTTTGCCCGGTAACCAATCCGTCCCATTCAGCTATATCGGCCACCATTGCATTGGGCACAATAAAGGTGATGGCAAGGGGAATGCCTGCGGCAAAAATCAATATATACGCCGCCCAGCCATTTATAAGCGTACCAAACAAAAACATACTGCATAGTATAACGCCCAGAACAAGATGGGTCAGCTCCATTACCCTCTTTTTGCCCAACTTAATTACCAACTTTGGTATGAATGGGCTGACAACAATGGTGACCACAAAAGCGCCCGCTATTAAAAAGCCCGACATTTCCGCCGTTTCTCCCAGGAGTATTTCGGTAATATATGGCATTGCTATGGTCAATGAGTTTATACCAAACCAGATCATTAAGTATGAAACCAGATAATTTATAAAATAGCTGTTATTCAAAGTCATCTTTATAGATGAAATCATGCCTACCTGCTCTTCCGAAGGCGCTATCTTCTCTTCCCTGACAAATAGCGGTGTCAGCATTATGGTTATAAGGGATACCAGACCCAACGATATACCCATTACTTTAAAATTGCTCATATGTATTATGGCCCCCGAGCCTACCTCGGCTACCATAACACCCAGGACCTGGGTAACACCCTGCATGGTGGTCAGCTTTATCCTTTCCACCCTGTTCTCGGATACCTCGCCTATAAGGGCCAGATAAGGCGCTACCACAACGGTAAAAAATATGAAAAACAATACCAACACTACCGTCAAATACACAAAATTCCAGATGGACTCGCCATTCACGGGCGGAAACCAGATGGCTATAAATGATAAGGTCAGCGGCACCGAACCATACAGTATAAAAGGGATCCTTCTTCCCAGCCGGCTCCTGCAGTTGTCGGAAAGGTGAGCAACAATAGGATCTGCTAAACCGTCAAAAATCCGCGCTACAACCATGGTGATACCTATAAGCGATAAGGGAATCAAAACCCTTAACCCGCTTACATTGACATCAGGCGGCGCGTAAAAATACTGATACCATTTAACCGTAGTCTGGGTAAATATGGAGATGCCAAAATACCCCAGGGCATACATCCATAGGACGGTATTTCTATTAGTTCTCATCCTTATCCCTCCTTAAATATGCATTGATGAAGCATAATCCCCTAAGTTGGAATAATATTCTTAAAACTATTCAATGCGTTCCTATTATAAACGGTTTTTATACGGTAGTGTTTCCGGCACTAAAGCATGGCCTTATATCCGATAGGTTTCCCGAACATATTCCCCTTCAAAGGCTGGATTGCTGTCTCCATAGTATTCGGCCCGACTCCTGCACTCCCTCAGCTTCCGGTAATCCACGCTACAAGTCACCAGTTCATCGCCTTGGTAATTCGACGATATGGCCACAACGCCATCCCTATTATCGGTTATTTCCAGGGGAGCAAAAACTCCTGCCTTTCCTGTAAAGTGCATGCCGGCTATCCAGCCGTTTACGATGCCTTTATTCCATACACGTATGATTCCTGAACCCTGCCCCATATCCCCCTTATAGCCCTGGGCAGGCTGTACTCCTCCATATTAGCTATGGGGAGCACAACGAGTTCGGCCCCCTGCTCGACAGCAGCAAAAAACGTTTCAAAATAGGTTGCATCCATGCATATTGGAATTGCTATCCTGCCTATATCAAGATGGTATACATCCAGGGAATGCCCTCTGGACAAGCCCAATTGCTCTTCAAAGTCGGTCAGATGAATTTTTGTTTGGCTTCCAACTAATCTGCCATCGGGGGCATATAAAAAACCTACATTGTACAGCTTTTGAGCCCTGCACACCAAAAAACTCCCTGTATACACATAAATGCCGTACTTTTCAGCAAGCAAGGAGAATATACGGCATAAGCCATCCTCAATAGATGATGCCACGGCTTTGAATACGGGAGTAAGAAGGGATGCATCGAAACCATTTTGATTGTTCGCTTCATCATCATGGCTGATAAGTCGTTTCCTGCCATTTTCGTCTTTCTTATCAGCTTTAAATTTTTTATTTCTGTCGGCCTTGGCTTTTTTATTCAAATAGTGGTTCAAAAAAAGAAAGCCGGGAATAAAACCGAACAAATCAAAGAAATTGTACTCGGGAAAAACGACCAATCGGCAGCCCTGTCTGCGGGCTTCCGCAATAAAGCGGTCAATTATATCAATATAGCTCTCAACGCTTTTTACCGGTTTGATCTCCCTCTGTACAGCAGCTATTTTTACTTTATCAGTACAGTTTTCACCCATGCCCGACACGCTATCAGCAGCTGGCATTTTCTCTATGTACTTTTCTATTCTTGACAAATTCATCCTTGACCTGAATATGGCTTTTATGATGGTGTTTATCATTTTGCACCTCCCGACTGAAGGAGTAACACCAGCTAATAAGGGTATAATCTAATTGTCAGCAGCCTTTTGCCCGCCCAGACGCCTTATTTTTGTGTAAAATCCCGGATTCAGCTGGGCAAGTGCGTTAAACTCCTTAAGGGCTTGTCTTCGCCCCTGACGATCCAGATCAGCTGTGATGAAATCGATCTTTCCGCTGGTACGCTTAAGGATACCATTCTCCTGCGGTGTCATTGGCAGCGGAGCGTGTATAATGCTCTCTCCCCAAAGCATTTTACATCCCGATGCCACGTTATATTCCTCATCTCCACCAGCCCAGGATAATGTACTGTTTTCCTGCAATAATCCTTTTGTGCCCAGCCTTCCGTTAAAAGCGCTTTCAACAGCAAAAAAGTGATTAAGCTGGGCCTTCTGCCACACACCGCTTAATTGTAAATAGGCATTTCTATCACCCACAAAGCCTACGGGGGATACAACGAGGCGGGCACCCATAAGAGCCAATTTCCTGGCCACCTGGGGATAGAATACATCGGTAGCCAGCATAATGCCTATTTTCCAGCCATTTATTTCTATCAGCTCCACGTCAATTCCCCGGGAAAGGCCAAGTTCCCTCTCCCATTTGGCCAGATACAGCTGCCGCTGCTCAAGCAGCACTTGGCCTGACTTTACCAGGCAGGAAGCATGAAACACATCCTCCCCCTGCCTCTCCCAGTAGCTTCCGGGACATATCAGCAGAGCATATTTTCGGGATATATCTAAAACCGAATGGATAAACTGACGATGACATACCATGGCAACGGCCTGCTTAAAATCCCGGCCATTAAGTTCCATCAGTTGGTAAAAACAGCCTGTAAATCCGGGAAATACCAACAGATCCACTCCATCATCTGCGGCCCGGGCAATATAATCCTCTATCATTTGCATATATTTATCCTTGTTTCCCACGTGATTCAGCAAAGAATTGAAAAACTCCACCGCTGCAACCCGCATAACAACTGCATTCATGTGGATTCCCCTTCTGAGTATTTGTAACATATTTGCAAAAAACTCCGAAATTGAAGCATAATGACAATTTCCCATAAACAGCAATTGAACCATTTTCCATTAATTATCAACAATTCTATTCTCCATCTGGTAAGCAATATCAATAGTTTATCGATCCATTTCATTGATTTTATTCCCAATCCTATTTATCGCATCATAGTTTAACTGAGAATAGCTCTCCTTAATCTTAAATATTGACTTTATCAGAAACTTCTCTAACCTATTCATTCTTTCCAAATTTATTTCATATCCTGTATGTTCTAGCATAAACAAATCATTAACCAGCCGGTTCGGAATATTTGCCTTTACGTATTCGACTGCTTTTTCTCCTTCTTTGCAACATATAAACATTCCTACCTTTTTGCTGCGTAAACATTCCTCATTAGCTTCTACAAATTTTACTATATTGCTTTGAAGTTTTCCTGCATAGATTCCTCCTCCAATGAGGATGATATCATAGTTGTCTATATTGCCTGGCTTGGTTTGATTTAAATTTATTGCATCTACCTTTCCCCTCAAGTGCTTCATAATAAGCTGTACACACTTTTCGGTAGCCCCATACTCAGAACCATATAAGATCAGAATACTCATCAATCCCAACCCTTTCATTAAATTAGGCTTTATACCTAAGCCCGGCTGACAATTATTTTATTCTAGTATATCACATACAGAGTACTTCAAGAAACATGTTTATCCATGATTTTCACAGACTCTCCACAATGACTCTTCGCAATTTCCAGATTATTATCTTCAGCGTTGCAAAGAAATATAAATACGGCTTCTACAGCACTCCTGTTTTACGTGTATTGCCGGCCTCCATATAATCAATCCTTTCTATTTAATATATGTGTGCTATAATTGATATTAATGAAGCGTAGAAGCATATCAAAAAGGGAGGAGCGAATTAAGTGGAAAAAATAAAACTCGGACGCACAAATCTCATGGTCTCACGGGTTGGCTTCGGGGCGCTGCCCATTCAGCGTATCGGTCTGGAAGATGCGGCGTATCTTCTCCGTAAAGCCTATGATAACGGCATCAACTTCTTTGACACCGCAAGAGGGTATACCGACAGCGAAGAAAAAATCGGCTATGCTCTGTCGGATGTTCGTACCGACATCATAATTGCAACCAAAACCCATGCTAATGACAAAAAGACCCTTTTTGAAAACCTGGAGACCAGTCTGAAAAATATGAAAACTGATTACATTGACATCTATCAGCTACATAATCCATCCAAACTTCCGGATCCAGATGATCCCGACAGCGTGTACAGCGGTCTGTTGGAAGCGCAAAAAAAAGGCATGGTCCGCTTTATAGGAATTACCAATCACCGGCTTAATATAGCCATAGATGCGGTAAAATCCGAGCTATACGATACCATTCAGTTTCCGCTGTCCTCACTTTCCTCAGATGAAGATTTGAAATTGGTTGAGGAGGCAGGAAAGCGTGACATAGGCTTTATTGCAATGAAACCGCTTTCGGGAGGCTTGATTACCCGGGCAGCTCCAACTTTTGCATTTTTACATCAGTTTGACAACGTCGTTCCTATATGGGGGATTCAGAGAGAATCGGAACTGAATGAGTTTATCCGGCTTGGAAATAACCCACCTCCTCTGGACGAAGATATGTGGAAGACAATTGAGGAGGATCGAAAGGAACTGCAGGGAGCTTTCTGCAGAGGCTGCGGCTACTGCCTGCCCTGTCCAGTTGACATTCCCATATCCTTTGCCGCAAGAATGGCATTCCTGCTTAGAAGGTCTCCCTACCAGAACTTCCTGTCCGATGAATGGAACGATAGGATGGAGCGTATTGAAAGCTGTATCAATTGCGGACAATGCAAGAATAAATGTCCTTACGGCCTGGATATTCCATCCCTGCTGAAAACAATGCTGAAAGACTATCGGGAATTCAGGGCTTTACACCTGTAAAACTTACCGGAGCATCTCCGGTAAGTTTTTTTATTCTCTGCATTATAAAAAATCTTTATATTCAATATCAGGGACCAACAGAGCAACATTTACTGGAAAAATAACCTTATCCGGTAAAGCAACCTTGCATACCCTCAAAATACAGCTTTTTTAGGCAACATGCATCAAAAAAAATCCAAAAATATTATGGAAAAATTTTAAGAAAAGATATTGACAAATATTTAACGATTTGCTATACTTTACTTGCCTGGAAAATGATATTATTTCATTGAACATGATAAGGTGGCAAAACGTTATAACTCAGGATGTACCGCAAATACCGGAATAACAGGCAAAAATACAGAGTTATTATATAGCTGTTGTAAAAGGGGATAAATCTTTTCAGTATATCCCGGTTATTTTTGGCGATAATAGTTAATTATTTAACAATGTAAAATGCAGCAGATCTTCTGCTGAGCATAAAAATTTTTAAAATAGAAAGGAAGTCAAGTATGGCACAGAAAAAACTAGCATTGGTCATGGAGCAAACCCAAGACACAAAAACTATAATTGATGCTATGGTAGATAATGCAAAACATGCCCTTGATGCCTTCATGGCAATGACTCAGGAACAGGTAGACAATATTGTGCAAGCCATGACTTTAGCGGGAATCGAACATCACATGCAGCTTGCCAAGCTTGCCGTAGAGGAAACCCAAAGGGGTGTATACGAGGACAAGATAATCAAAAATCTTTTTGCTACAGAGTATATCTACAACAGCATAAATCATCAGAAAACCGTCGGGGTAATCCAGGAAAATGACCTTGAAGATTACGTACTGATAGCTGAACCAGTGGGAATCATCGCGGGTGTAACCCCGGTTACCAATCCCACTTCTACTACAATGTTTAAAGCCCTGATATCCATAAAAACCCGTAACCCCATTATCTTTGCTTTCCATCCGTCTGCCCAGGTATGCAGCAGCGAGGCAGCCAGAATTATGAGGGATGCGGCCGTTAAGGCAGGTGCGCCTGAACATTGCATTCAATGGATAGAACAACCCGCTCTGGAGGCTACACAGTATCTCATGAATCATCCAGGCGTATCTCTGGTACTTGCCACAGGAGGCGCGGGTATGGTAAAGGCGGCATACAGCACCGGCAAACCAGCTCTGGGGGTAGGCCCTGGCAATGTACCATGCTATATTGAAAAGACAGCCGACATAAAGAGAGCGGTTACCGATTTAATTCTATCCAAAACGTTTGACAACGGTATGATCTGCGCCTCGGAACAGGCGGTAATTCTTGATGAGGCTATCGCCCGGCAGGCCATGGACTATATGAAGGAAAACAAATGCTATTTCCTAAACGCTGAGGAGACAAAGAAAATTGAGGCCGTTGCCATTGATAGCAAAAAAGGCACAATGAGCTCGGCTGTGGTAGGCAAACCGGCATGTGATATAGCAAAAATGGCAGGCATAATAGTACCAAGGGATACAAAGATCCTAGTGGCCCGGTTGGACGGTGTAGGACCGAAATATCCTCTGTCCAGAGAAAAATTGAGTCCCATACTTGCACTGTATATTGTTAAAGATCACACTGAGGGCATAAGAATAGCGGAACAGATAGTAGAATTCGGCGGACTCGGGCACTCGGCCGTCATACATTCGGAAAACCCGGAGGTAATTAAGCAGTTTTCCACGAAAATTAAAGCAGGCCGGCTGATTGTCAATTCGCCCTCAAGCCAGGGAGCCATAGGTGATATCTATAACACCAATATGCCCTCATTAACGCTGGGATGCGGTTCCTATGGTCATAATTCCACCACCGCCAATGTATCGGCAGTAAACCTGATCAACATTAAGAGGGTGGCTAACAGGCGGCTCAACATGCAGTGGTTCAAAGTCCCCAAAAGAATTTATTTCGAGCCCAATTCCATTCAGTATCTGGAGAAGATGCCCAACATCAGCAGGGCCTTCATTGTAACCGATCCTTCCATGGTCAAATTGGGGTATGTGGACAGGGTTTTGTACTATTTAAGAAAGAGACAGCAATACGTACACTCTGAAATTTTCGCCGAAGTAGAGCCGGATCCGTCGGTTGACACAATAAAGCGGGGAACCGAACTTATGAACAAATTCAATCCCGATGTTATAATAGCGCTGGGCGGTGGTTCGGTCATAGACGCCGCAAAGGCCATGTGGTTGTATTATGAATATCCCGACACTGACTTTACCTCCCTGCGATTGAAGTTCATGGATATTCGCAAAAGAGCCTTCAAATTCCCCAGGCTGGGTCAAAAGGCCAGAATGGTAGCCATTCCTACTACATCGGGAACGGGGTCCGAGGTAACCTCCTTTGCGGTTATAACCGACAGAAAAAACAATATCAAATACCCGCTGGCCGATTATGAGCTCACCCCCGATGTGGCCATAATAGACCCCAATTTTGTCATGACCGTGCCTCCTCACATCACTGCTGATACCGGTATGGACGTTTTGACCCATGCAATAGAAGCTTATGTCTCCGTTATGGCTTCTGATTATACCGATGCTCTGGCTATAAAGGCCATTCAATTGGTATTTGAGTATCTGTCAAGGGCCTACAAAGACGGTACTGACAGAGAGGCACGGGAGAAAATGCACAACGCTTCATGCATAGCCGGTATGGCCTTTACCAACGCATTCCTGGGCATCAACCACAGCCTGGCTCACAAGCTTGGAGGAGAATTTCACATTCCCCACGGCCGCGCCAATGCCATAATGCTCCCCCACGTAATTGAATACAATGCCCAGAAACCGACTAAATTCACCGCCTGGCCAAAATACAAATACTATATAGCCGACCAAAAATACGCTGAAATAGCCAGATACCTCGGGTTACCTGCATCCACCACAGAAGAAGGCGTGAAAAGCCTAATCGATGCCATCCGCAAGCTGATGAAAGAACTGAACATGCCTTTGACCCTTGCAGAATGCGGGATACCTAAGGATGAATTCGCAGCAAAGATAAAGGAGATGGCCGACAGGGCATTTGAGGATCAGTGCACTACCACCAATCCCAGAATGCCTCTGGTAACCGAATTGGAAGAGCTCTACAAAAAAGCCTACGGTAGATAAAGGTAAACAAAAAGCCTTACACTCGGTCAAAACGGGTGTAAGGCTTTAAACGTCAATTATCAATATTCAATACAGACCGGACTGCCCTTAAGGATGGATCGGTGGACCGCCTCCACAATAAGGGTATTGACATAACCCGCATATGCATCTGCAGTAGGGTAGGTATCGTTGACAAGATTGTCAATGAATTCATACAGCATCATCTCAGGAGCAGCCGTCAACCTTCCTGCTATTGGTGTGCCCAGGACATGCCTGTGCTGATACACTTTTCCCCCCTGGCGTACCATTTGATCCTGCAAGTCCACATACAGGCAACCTTCGGTTCCGATAATCTCATATTTGAAATCGTATATCATCGGCATGCTCTCGGGAAGGATCCAGCTCGTAGTATATGAACCTATGGTACCGTCTTCAAATACAAGGGTTGCAATTATTGAATCATATGTATCGATATTCATTTTGACCAACTTTTCTTTAATGCCTATTGCATGAACCTTGACAACCTTTTTGCCCGTGAGCCAGCAGGACATGTCAATCGAATGGGACAGCAAAAACCAAGCCGGAGTGGTTTGGGCCGCCCAGCTCAACATTTGGTTGGGCACATAAATGGTATCATTCAATCTGGAGTTCATGGTCACTATTCGCCCTATTTCTCCCTGTTCCACCGCATTCTTTACGCTTACAAAAGGCATATTCCAGCGGTTTTCAAAGCCCACCATGCATTTGATCTTTGAACTCTCAACGGCTTCCAGCATGGCTTTGGCTTCTTGGGATGACGTAGCGAACGGCTTTTCCACCAAAATGTGAATACCCCTTTTGGCTGCATCAATTACAATATTGCCGTGGGTAAAATCGGGAGTTGCTACAATCAGCCCATCCAGCGTTTCCTGCTCAATCATTTCTTTGTAATCCGCGTATCCCTTAACACCATATTGAGCAATACATCGTTCCAGAGTTGATTGTACCGGCTCGGCTATGGCAACCAACTGAGCTACGGGAGATTGTTCAATTGCGTTAGCATACATGTTCCCCCTGATTCCCATACCCACTATACCCAGTTTTATCATGCATCATCATCCTTTCATCGATTATTATATTTTATTTTTAACTGTTATATTAGGATATTAATTCAGCTCCCTGGAATTGAATTATAGTCCCATCGGCAGTATATCAGTGTCAGATCCAATTCTTTCATTTCAATTTCCTTAGCATATTCTCACATATATTATACCATTTATTTCATTTTCCCGGCTTATCTTATTATAACAAGCAATAAAAAATAGATAATGCAGCACTGTTAAAATATTCGTCGATAAGCCAGCCTCCAGGATGATGGTCAGGCATATTTGCATAAGATTTTTAAAATTTGAAAAGGAAAATCCAAAAAACAGCGCTGTACTTGAGCGCTGCTTCGTACCAAAACTGACAAAGGCTATTTATTAATCATGATATACATTCATGAAATCCGGCAAACGGGACAGCCATCTTTTGATATTATGTGATTGCCTTCTTCCGGCCATATTCGAATGCTTCCTCGTACAATGCCCGAAGGCTTTCAATGGGACAATCACCATTAATCCCGTTACCCGCTGTAAACATAAACCTTCCCTCTGGCCGGTAGTAAGTATCCATAATAAACCTTACCTCTCTCCTGACCTCCTCGACAGTTCCCCATGGGATAATCTGTTGCACATCGAATCCCGCCCATATACATATATCCTTTCCGTACTTCTGCGCTATCTTCTTTTCATCCATCGTGTACTTCTGTATCGGATGTATAACATCAAGCCCCAGGTCAATAAATCGTGGCAGGAATTCTTCAATATTTCCGCATATATGCAACCAGAAATGCATACCCAGACTGTGAGCTTTATCTATCAACTCTTTGTAATAGGGTTTGAAAAACTCATCAAATATCTTGCCGGAGAAAAACGGGCCGGTCTGCATACCAAGATCATCGCTGACAAAAATTCCGTCAGCACCCAGTTCTTTCCTGGCCCTCTCCATAGCAACCAGATAGAAATCGGTTACCGCGCGAAAAAGTCTATGTACCGAATCAGGATCAGTATAATAATCCATCAAAGCATTTGTCATACCCCTTAACTGCCAATGCCTTTCAAAAAGGCAATACCACCAGTGAGCAAGTCGATACCGGTTGTCATCCTTGGGAGACTGAGGAATGAGAATGGGACAATAGGGATCGGGAAAAACCTTTAAGATATCATCCAGTTCACTCCAGTCGCGGATGGCTACCCGTGCATCCAGGCCGGTATTCTCTTCAGCCTCCTCCATATCCCTGTTTAGCCATCTGTATTCAGGAAACTCCTGGGGAGCCTGGTATACCTCAGGCATTCTCAAACTCACTATCAATGCATCCTGGGGATACGCCTCCATTATCTCCCGCACCTGTTCCTCTCTTTCGCCAAATTCTTCAGGATGAGTCCAGAATTGAAGCAGAATTGGTACTCGTGAGGCGGAAGACTTACCTTCAATTACGGAAATAACTTCTTCCCTGGTCAATGGTTGGTATTTCATCATCATACACCCCTTACACATGCTCTCGGGCATGCAATATGAACTGCACTATCCCATCCTTTCAGCTTGAATAGCCCGGCAATCAAAGACCCCAGTATAAATTACAGGATCATAGTATCATGAGTTTTTTCATTCGTCAATTGTTGTTAAGCTCCGCTGGATCCTTAAGCCCGAAACAGCTGCATTACAGATGAAATCTCATTTTAAATCTAATAATACTATTGCACGATGATAATAAAAATGCTCTATTTCGCTTTTTTATTATCGATAATATATTTAATTATTTACTTTAATTATAAAGCTATTATAAAATCAATGCGCGGGATAGAACAAACCGCATCAGCTGCTAGTTCCTTTCATAACATTATAAATAATAATTTTCCAGCAACATAATTTATACCTTTATACATTGCAGTATATTAATTTACCTACTAAAGTATCTGTGTTTCGTTTCTATAATAAACATGCGAAATATGCAATTTAACACCCAGGATAAATATGTGGTTAACACTCAAGCTTAAATTATAGCCTTGATTATGCACATTTGTTTTTTCCATGTATCTTTAATAATCGCTTTGGCAAAACCAGATGCTGAACCGAAAGGATGAATTGATGAAAAAATACTAAAATGGGGAGAAGCAGGTATGACAAAAAAAATCAGTAAGGGCAGATTGCCCAGACTTAGCAGTGAGGATATAGCTCTATCCATTTTTTCTTATATTATATCAGGTTTATTTGCTATTATATGTGTGTTACCATTTTTATATGTGGTGGTATATTCCATAAGCCCATATAGTGAATATCTGAAAAATCCTTTTAACCTTATACCAAAGCAGATAACATTCGAAGCTTACAAAAAAGCAATGGACTATAAATACCTTTGGACCGGCTATAGAAATACAGTATTTATTGCAATAGCCGGTACTATATGCTCCATGATATTACTGGTGTTAACAGCTTATCCGTTAACCAAAAAGGATCTTAAAGGACAAAAATTCATAATGACTTTGTGGATTATTACAATGTTCTTCAGCGGTGGGATGATTCCAAATTACCTTCTCATACGCAGTCTGGGACTCCTCAACAACCTATGGTCGGTTATCCTGCCAGGTCTTCTCGGAGCTTACAATCTTATACTAATGATAAATTATATGAGAGGGCTCCCCACATCTATAGAGGAATCTGCGCTCATCGAAGGAGCCAATGACATTCAGGTACTATTTCACGTGATATTGCCGTTGTGTCTGCCTATTTTAGCAACATTAAGCCTTTTTACGGTTGTAGGCTATTGGAATTCTTATTTTAACGCCATCATCTATTTAACCAAGCGGGAACTATGGCCGTTACAGCTAGTTTTACGCGAAATCGTGTTTGAATCGGCTGCCAATGAAATGGAACTACAGGGAGTGGAACAGAGAATAATACAGCCCTTTACCCTAAAGATGTCTTCCATCATAATAGCAACACTGCCCATAATGTGCGTCTATCCATTCTTGCAAAAGTACTTTATGGTTGGTTTGGTACTGGGGGGCGTTAAGGAGTAGCTTTCCCCGAAACCGAAAAAATCCAATAAAATTGAAAAGCGGGGGAATTGTCGATGCATGCCGAAATATCAACTGCCAAAAGTAGGACTTTTCATCAGAAGATAGCGGATCTAGGACGTTATCTGTACAAGAAGAGATATCTGTATATTATGTGTATCCCGGGTATGCTATATCTCATAATCTTCAGATATATACCCATGTATGGAATAATAATAGCTTTTCAAGACTTTAACTTTAAACGGGGAATTTTTGGAAGTCCCTTCAATAATTTTGCTAATTTCAGACAACTGTTCGGGAGCGAAGTGTTTTACAATGTTCTTTCAAACTCGATAATACTTAGCACTATGCGATTAATAATAACCTTCCCCATACCCATTATATTGGCCTTGTTGTTGAATGAAATCAGGATACAGGCATTTAAAAGATTAAGTCAGACATTTATGTATCTGCCGCATTTCATTTCATGGGTAGTATTGGGCGGTATTTTGACCAACTTTCTTTCGATAGACGGCTTGATCAATACGCTTATTGAAAAGCTAGGCGGTCAAACAATCAATTTTTTGGGTTCAGCAGAATGGTTCAGAGCGGTAATAATTGGAGGGAACATATGGAAAGAAGCCGGATGGGGGACTATTATTTATTTAGCCGGATTAGCATCCATAAATCCGGAATACTATGAGGTTGCAACTGTTGATGGTGCTAATCGTTATCAACAGCTATGGTATATAACATTGCCGGGTTTGGCCAATACCATCGTTATTATGTTAATCTTATCGGTTGGCGGATTAATGAATAATGGATTTGAGCAGATCTATCTGTTCCAAAATGGGCTCAACATAAGCGTATCTGAGGTGTTTGAGACCTATACCTACAGAATCGGCATTGTAGGGGGGAGATACTCCTACTCAGCTGCCGTCGGACTTTTTCAATCAGTAGTTGCGGCAATATTGCTGTTCTCTACAAACTATCTTGCCAACAGAATCAG
>LFSE01000086.1 GCA_001513075.1 Clostridiales bacterium DTU074
ATTATTAACCGGAGCAAAGACAGCGCTATAACCGAGTTTTTTCACAATTTGAATCCATTCTTCGGGACTGCTGTAACTCGATAAAATCGGTCCGCCCAGCCTCATCTCAATGGCCCTCCTTTCACTCTCCTTTTATTATGGAACCCCACTGCAATTCCCGGGCTTTGCGAAACTCCTCCTTATCCCTGCGACTAACAACAGTATCCACAAGCCCGCCGGGGGTACACATCTTCAGATATATGTGCCCCTTCCTTATCTGAGGATGGCGAAGAACCACTCCTTCAACAGCCAACCCCTCGGTTCGGGACGCACATATAAAGGCAAACTTCTCGTCCTCGTAGGACAGCTCTCCGCCCTTTACCTGACGGTGCAGGCTGCTGCGGGCTACCCGCC
Organism: Clostridiales bacterium DTU074; assembly: GCA_001513075.1. GTDB lineage: Bacteria > Bacillota > Clostridia > Caldicoprobacterales > Caldicoprobacteraceae > DTU074. The sequence goes on from LFSE01000086.1 coordinate 394, forward strand.
GTGAGAAATGACACCAATCATCTTCTCCAATCGGGCAGGGTTCATCATGGGGACAGGGTGCCGCAATTCTGGCACCTTCTTTCAGCAGCCGATTCCGTGCCTCTTTTATGTTCAAAAAGCCCGCAGGCGCACCGGGTTCGATAATGATCAAAAGATTACCTGTGCTTTCCCACAGTCTTTCCACAAAAACATCCCTGGATTCCCGGGGTAGCTCATTTAGAATATAAGCCGCAACAACCGCATCATAAGGCTCAATTTCCCATCCATCCCTGATATCGCCCTTTATCCAGTCTAACCTTCCCTCCGGAAAAATGCGGGAATAAGCACATAGCTTTTGCCCCAGCTCTATCATGTGCTGATCCCGTTCGATCAGGGTAATATGCTTAAGAGCCGGCCATAAAGCGGCAGCTACCCATATGGCAGTGCCTGGCCCGGCTCCTAAATCAAGGAGGGTTTCAATTTTCAAGACAGGTAAGCGCTCCATTGCCTGTAAGGCAGCGAAGTATATGGCAGCATAGGTAGCAGGCATTCGAAAAACAGCATAAGCCAGCGCTTCCTCATATGAGCCTATGTATGTCTTCTCGGGAAACGTTTGACCGGTGCGATATCTTTCAGAAAGCTTTGATACCAGAGATGTAAGCCTTTTTACTGGTAAACCGGAAAGCTGAGCTTCAACGGCAGCATGTAATTGGGAAGGAAATTCCATACACTATGCCCCTTTATTCACACTTTTATGCTCTTCCATTTACCCGAATTAAATCTTAAAAGTATCAACAGCGAACGGAGAAGCTGATCAGCTACCAGCGCTATCCAGGCGCCTATCAAATCCATTCCCAAAACATATATAGCCAACATGGCAACGCCCGGACGCACTAGCAAAACGGTTATGAATATCACAATGGCAATAGCTCTGGTATCCCCAGCACCTCTTAAAGCCCCGGACAGAATAAACTGGGAGGATTGGAATGGCTGTATTAAAGCCACCAGCATCAGTATTCTGGCGCCCTGGGAAATAACATATGAATCATCGGTATACAATCTTACTATGTCCTTACCAAACAATACAAACGACAGGGCAAGCACGATGGAAACCGCCATCCCCACACGCCGGGTGTATCTGCTGTATGCCTGGGCCATATCGGGCCGCCTCTTGCCAAGGCTCTGCCCAACAAGGGATGTAGCAGAAACAGCAAAGGCCTGCCCGTTCATGAATGACATGGCCTGTATATTCATACATACATTATGGGTTGCAAACGCAACCGTACCGAGTGATGCCACTGTCTTTGAATAGGTTATCATGCCTGCCCGCATGATCAGTTGTTCGATCATAGAGGGTATACCAATTCTGAATATCCTCTTTATTGTATTCCAGTGGGGGTTGAACCCTTCCTTTATTCTGAGCTGTAAAAACTGACTTCCTTTAAGAACGGCAATTAAGGCCATAACAAAGGCCGCGCATTGTCCGATCACAGTAGCCAGCGATGCGCCGGCTACCTCCAACCTTGGAAAACCAAAATGACCGTAAATCAGCAGGTAATTGAACACCACATTAACCAGATTGGCTGTCAGGTTATATATCATAGCCGTTCTGGAATCCCCAATACCTCGTAAGGCAGCAGTTATGGTGCTGGTCAAAGCCAGCACCACAAAACCCATCATTTGGATCTGTAAATATTGCGTCCCTGCATTCAGAGTCTGTTCATCAGCCGCTCCCATAAAAAGAATCATGGGCTTTGAGTATATGTAACCGATAATCGAAGAAATGGCTGACAACACAAAGGTAAGCAACAATGCCTGGCGTAAAACCAAATTAGTCCCTTTATAATCGCCTTCACCCTTGTGCCTTGCTATCAGGGCGGTAGCTCCCACATTCATGGCCATAAACATGGTCATCAACAAAAACTTGGGCTGGTTGGTAAGTCCTACCGCTGCAATGGCCCATGGTCCCAACCGTCCAACCATCATCATATCTACCATGGATACAATCTGTGTAAGAATGAATTCCATGAAAGCCGGCCACGCTATACGCACTATATCGGTATAAAGCATCCTGGAGCTTATGCTATCAGGTAATTTCTTGCTTACCCGTTCCTGCAGCCCATAGCTGTTTATATCCCCATCCCCCGGCTCTACCAGATCCAACGCCATTTTGTATTCTTTGCCATGTTTTTGCTTTTTCTGCCTATGTATTAAATTATCAATCTTAACATTCACTTTTACTCTTACACTTCCCTTACAATATAAAAACTACATGCATAAACTATCATAGCATAAACTAATTCATGTGTCTAATAATGTAAAATCTTTTTTTCTGCTTCATTCAAGTATTATCTCAGCTTGCCTGGCAAATCTATCAATTACATCATCTATTGTGAACTTCTCTGCATTGTTCATATATGTATAAATCTTGTTGTTGAAAGGCTTATACCAATGTTCCGGTATCCCCTTTTTGCCTACGATAGCCCCCACGATACTTCCGGCAGTAGCGGTGGTGCAATCATTGTCCAACCCCATAGCTACAGTTTGGGATATCACTTTGGTCACATCGTTTTCACCGATAATAAGTCCGAATATGGTAAGGCAGGCATTGTTTATTGTATGAACGCTGCTCATGCCCTTAAACCTGTCGTCCACTGCCTGACGTGCGTCACGGTAATCCTTTATATTTTTCCCTTCCTCGAGAGCCCATCTGATTTCCCGCGCCAACAGGCAGTTCTCAGGAATCTCGGTAAGGCCTATCTTAAGAGCGTCTATCGAATTATCAACTTCAAATGCAGCAGCCTGGGCTGCGCTGAAGAACATCTCACCGTATATGCCGTTGCGCCGGTGGCTGAGATATGCATCCCTGTACGCCATTTCAGCAGCCTTTTCGGGATAGCCCGGTGCCAAATAGGCCCATCCGTCCGAACGAATGTCGGCGCCTATCCATTGACAGTAGGGATTGCCTATATCAGCCGCTTCATATGCATTTATACCGGCTTTGATATTCCTCAAAGCTATATCCTCAGCCGTGCATGCCATGGGCAAATATTTAATCCAGGCCTTTGCCACATCATCGGTTGTGAAGTCCTTTCCATAGTCTTCCACGATCAATAAGGCCAGCAGCGTATATGTAATATCGTCATCCACGGGAACCCCGTCCATTTTATCACGGGTATAATCCTGATTCAGGCTTTTACCGTACCTGACACCCGAAGGATCCTTAACCTGAGACCAGTAATCGATGGGAGGAAATTGATCATCGATAAATTCAGACCATTTTTGCATGCTTTCAATGGACCAGCCCTCAACAGCGGCGCCTAGAATACAACCGGCCATGCGGGCCAGCAGAGCGCCTTCCAGCTTGTCCTGATACTTATCCCTATTGAACCTCTTCCACAATCTTCTGGGACCATCCGGCCTCAATTTCCGGATATCCTCCAAAGAGTTTGGCTCCTGCATAGCCAGCTTGTCATCAATCGGCAGACTGTTAATTTGTGCTATGGCTGACTTCAGGCTTTCCTCAACTTTCAGCAGTATATTTTCAACATCTTTCACATTCGCACCGTATTCGCATCGCAAATTGGCATATTCGTGCAGGTGTTCCAATAAAGAACGGTAATGCGGTATATTTGGATATTGCATAATTGCCACCCCTTTGATATGAATTATTAACATCTTTTTTTATTATATATTTGACATACTGTATATATTATATATTCGACACACTGTCAAAAAAACCCTTCTGCATCATAACCATTCCGTTATACAAAACCGGACAATGGCTTTAAGAACAAAATAAAACGGCATAAAACCTCTGTCGGCATGATCGGTGCCGGAAATGTCTCAAGGCTCTACGCCGCACTTCAAGGCTTTACGCCGTACCAAGATAAAGGCATTTGAATTGTTTGCAGTTATGGTCGAATCTTGACGAAGTCTTCAGTATTTCTTCTTTCTTGTCTTGACAAATACCACCTTTACTCCCTCTACGGTGCTCTTGGTGCCGGAGTATAATCCCGACGCCGCCAAACCCAAAGCCAAGCCCATCAATATGCCTTTTTTTATATCGTTTGGCGAAATATATACGATTCCTATGACGATTCCGAGTATTACCGAAACTACTGCAGAAAAGCTTGAGGGAAGGCCGATCTGTTTAAACAGCTCCACAATACCGACTATAAGGGGGATAACGGCCACATCGTAAATGGACATAGGTAATACCTCCTTGCACTATTCATATATCCCAATAAATGCAATCATATTAAAAGAATATGCTGTATCGACGTGATTAAGTACAACAAAGCCGGGATTTCTCCCGGCTTTATCATCCTTTTATCACCGCTATGGTCCTTAGCTTTTTTAATGGCTTTACCAGATCCAGTTCCTGACTTATCACAAAGTCAATATCCTTGTAGGCCATCCTGAACTCTTCGGCAACATCCTTTTTTCTTACCTTCCCCAGAATAACATTCTGCTCTTCCAAATCCTTCAGCACATAGTCCACCGAGTATTCCCGCTTTGCCTGGTTTCTGGATAACTGACGCCCCGCTCCATGGGAACAGGAATAAAAGCTTTCGGGATTACCAAGGCCCTCGACTATATATGAATAACTTCCCATAGCTCCTGGAATAATCCCCAGCATTCCCTTTCGCACGCATATGGCACCCTTCCTGTGCACCCAAACCTTTTGCCCGTAATGCTCTTCATAGGCTGCATAATTATGGTGGGCATTAACCTCGTTTTTAAAGGCAATGTTCTTCACACTATCCACCAGCTCTTCCTTCACCACTTCCATCATTACATGCCTATTCTCCCTGGCAAAATCCAGGGCCAGATTCATCCACTCAATATATTCCTTCCCCTGCTTTGAATCCACCGGCAGGTATGCCAAATCGTATTCAGGTGGGACGGGTGCGTTCCATTTTTTGTTCAGTTCTTTGGCCAATCGGTTATAGTAGCCAGCAATCTTGTATCCAAAATTTCTGCTACCGCTATGTACCATAACACACAGCTTGCCTTCCTCATCTTCCTGCAGCTCGATAAAGTGATTTCCCCCTCCCAGGGTACCGATCTGGTAATAACCGGCATCGATCTCATCGACCAACTCGTTATCCTTCTTCTTAAATCCCGCTTTAACTGCTTGATCCAGCACTTGACTTTCCTGCTTTTTCTTGTGATGATTAAAGCCGGTTGGAATTCTGCGCATAATTCGGTTTACCAAATGCCCATATTCCTCTCTGGATAATTCGTCCTTCCAAATATTGGTCTCCACATACGCTACGCCGCATCCTATATCCACGCCCACCGCATTGGGAATTATAACGTCGTGTGCAGCAATAACACCACCTATTGGCATTCCGTAACCGCTGTGGGCATCCGGCATGAGGGCCACCCACTTATGGACAAAGGGCAGGTTGGACAAATTTAACGCCTGCTGCAAGCATTCTTCCTCAAGCTGCCCCGCATGCTCCAGCCACACCTTTATAGGAACCCTCTGTCGTTTCTCATCAAAAATTACAAACAACTGTATCACTCCCGGCAACAAGCATATTTTAAGCATCTGCTCAAGTTCATTTTAACAGCAAACGCCGGATCCCGCAACCAATAGTGGTATTCCGCCCAATATGATAATCCCCTATTCCCCCTGTAATCCCAATGCCAGCTGATAGTATAACAGGAACAAGCTCCCAATGAACTTTATATAAGACAATATTTTTAGAAACAACAGCCACAGAGGATCATTCCTCTTAGCTATTTCTTTAGCGTAAGGAGATGCAGAATATTGCTGCTGATGATTCGGAGCCGGTCTAAATTATTCCTGGCAAACTCTTCAGCAGCCAACCAGCCTTTCAGCCTGGCCGCAAACAGGTATTTGCCATCGCTTTTTAACACGGGTATCCTCTTTAAAGTATAGATGTGCTCGATACCGCATTGTCTGTTTATCGGTTTTCCATTGGATATGAGCACTGCTGTATCATAGTACCTTTTCAGGATCTCCTCTCCTGAACCACTGTATATACCCCTGGGATATGCAAAATGCCGGATTGGCCTTCCCAACTTTTTCTCCAGAATATATTTGGATAATTTGAGCTCCCTATCTATATCAACCAAATCCAATTTATCCATATCAACATGGTTTACAGTATGGCTCCCAAACTCCACCAGACCTTCACTGTTTAGCCTGTGGATATGCTGCCAGTCCATAACAGGGGCATTCTCTTCATCCCGATCCCACTGGTATTTTTTGCAGGTACCTATATAGCCTGGACAGAGGTATGTTATAGAGGGGAATTTATATCTTTTGAGAATTGGATAGGCATTTGTATAGTAGTCCAGATAACCATCATCAAAAGTAATTACAATGTTCTTTCCCTTTATGGTGTTCCCGGATATCATGGAACAGACCTCATCCATAGTAATTATATTAAAGCCCTTTTTGTACAGATAACTCATATGCCAGTAGAAGTTTCGCCGGCTGACAGCCAGTTCCTTATTTGAGTTATCGTTCACCCTGTGATACATCAAAATCAAGATCTCATCTTCTTGCTTGTTAAATAAAGAATATACTATACCTACAGGTAAAAGAAGGTATTTGATGAAGGTCCTTAAAAAAAAAGCCATAAGTTTCACTCCAAATTTCGCTGGTACACTCTATAAGTGGGTTTTCCAAACCAACTGGTATATCTAATATACCGGAATTTATCAAATCCTTCCTTTTTCAGCAGGCTTAGCAATGATTGATTTCTTCCTGTTGCCGTAATGTAGCATTTGTTATAACCTTTTCTTTTGCAACATTCAATGACAGAGCGCAGTATATGCCCATCCATTTTCATTTCCTTTCCGCTGTAACAATGCTTATACAAATATATTGAATCTCGATTCAGAGGCCAGGAATACTGTATTTTATCAATCTCTATATTAGTGGGGCTAAACCACAGACAATGGATGCCTTGATCTTGATAGGGATATACAAGATACATATATCCCCTTTCAAAAATCGCCTTAGAATATCGGATGCTTTCCAGTGGGTAATATCTATTAGAAGTTCCAGATGCCGGGCAGCCGACGCCTCCTCTACCCTGCATACCCTCTCCCCACCATCTATCAGGCATTTCAAATTTTTGTGCAATATATAATAATCCCCCCTACAATATACTAAATTCATAATGTCTTTGAGCTTATCCTTGAGGACATGAAATGCTCTTTTGCCAACTCTTTTTGCATTCTCCTGATAGAGAAAAAACTTCAATTTACCAAGTTTGTATTTTACAAAATAATATAGTCCGGGAATTTTCTTAATGAGCTGTCTGACATCCTGCCAGCTCCGGCGTATATAATATATCAGTCGGGAAAAAACACTGTTAACAGGGAATACAAAGTTTACCACATTCATACTGTGAGTACCCCATATGGCCTTGTAGGGTTCGTACCCAATACCGAAATCAAATTCATCCATTCCCTTTTCAAAGCACTCCCTGATCTTCTCAATAAGCACCATCTCCCCCGGACTGAAAATACCAAAATTATCATCATGGCCTATACGATAGAATAAATATCTGTTCTTGTATTCAAAACCGTATATGAATGACAGAGTCCTGCCATCCATATCGATGGTATCTATATGGACTCTGAAGGGCAGATCCTTTGACATGGCCAGTTTTTTGAAAAATTCCCTGGTTTCCCCTTCTGAGAAGTTACTTGTGCCTATCTTTCGCTGCCATCTCTTGTCATGAATGCCAAATATGATCTCCAGGTCTTGGCTTCTGCCATCAAAGGGTTTAAATTCCACCTGTCCTAGCCTTCTGAGTCTTTTTGCTTTCCTTTTCATGGTACCAATGGATTTATGACTTATTCGGTTTTTCAGGTAATCATCAAAACTCTGTGCATCTGTGCTTGTATAAAATCGTTCAAGACTGGTTTCAAAAAAACACCATCCGTTATTACTTAAATACTGCTTAACTATGGTGTAATCTTCAGTACCTTCCAACAAGCCGTGTAGATCTATCAGGAATCTACCCTTCATGCCAATAAGATGGTCAAGAATCCTTTCTATGCACCTGGCCTTATATTCCTTCCTGATAATGAACTCCATATAATTGGCCTCATAAGCGCCAATAAATCTTATCTCCTCATATGATCTTTTAGGCACCTTCATAAGAGGACAAAATCCTGCAATATCATCGCCCTCAATTAACATTAGTATATACGGTTTATTGCCCTCCCCATGGTATTGCCACCAGGTATAAAGCCATTCAAAACTTGAGTAAACTATATTGCTGTCATTACCGGATAAGATATCATTCCATATATTCTTATATGGCAGTATTTCCTCCAGACTATCCAGCACCTTTATTTTCAATTTTCTTACCCTCCCCCAGTATAACATTTGCCATACTAAGGCCGATAAAAAACCAGAAATGCCTCCAATGGAGTGTATCTATCACCATGCTGTTTACCATAATGCCCGACAATATAGCTGACAGGCCTGCAGGTGTCAGCACAGCATATGACCTGCCCAGCCTAAAGTCAAGTATCAATCTGTAAAAAATACATATCAGTCCGCTAGTAAATATCAAAAAGCCTCCTGCTCCGTTTTCCACCAGCAATCTTATATAAAGATTGTGTGAGGAAAATTTTACTCCTATCTGATCCATTACCGTGCATTCAAACTGTCCCGGCCCGTAACCCAGCAAGTTATCCAGGGCAAGGCTGATTCCTATATTCTGAACCGTAAACCTGTCTGCGTCATATGACTGGATACCCAGTCTGCTAAAAATAAAAAGTTTGAAGTCACGGCTTAATCCGTAGTTCCAGAAAAGAAAGCCTGCAACAGCAAAAAAGGCCGCATACACCAACAGCTTTTTATAGTTGACCTTTTTAAAATCAATCTTCCTTATATTCAATATAAAATACAGTGATATACAAACCAGAAGATTTAGCCAGGCCCCTCTGGAAAATGTAGCTATAATCCCCAGCATATTTATAACAATAACAGCAGGATAGACCCATATCGGACACGACAGAAGCCTCCTTTTCCCCATATCGTCTATCATTATCAAAACTGCAGGTACCAGAAAGGGGCCCAGTACATTGGGATCTTTAAAAAAACCTTTTATTCTGTATTCATCGTACATGAGTATGGTTGGAAATACCCCCAGATGAGCCAATATCCCTAAAAGAGCAGATATGGTACTTGATACCACATATGCCGCTAATAACCCCTTCATATTGTCCCGGTTAGCATATATAGAAATATAAAGACAAAATACAACAAGGTACAGAGTAATGGCATAATACCTTATACCCACCCACCTTTCAGCTATATTGAAAAGCTGTAAGGTGTTCACAATGGCAAAAAGTATAAACGACAGGACTGCGCTCTTATAACCTTTTAGCCTTGCAAGATCTATATGCTTCCCGGCAATACCAAATATAAATAGCAGCACAAACAGTATGTCACAGGGAGCTGGTTCGATAAAAACTACCGACAGCAAAAAGGTATTAAGCATGACCATCCAATGATACTTGTACATCAGAAGCCATGTGAGGACCCAACCCCCGATCAATGCCGGGATATACAGCCGGTCTCCCCCTCTTAACAACGAGGATAAAAAGGAATCAGCAATCCCTGTACAGCCTGTCATAGGCCGCCACCATCCTATCTTTTGAAAAACATTCTACTGCTTTTCGTTTTCCAGCCTCACCCATATTTGCTCTCAAAGCCCGATCTTTTAGCAGTAAACATATATAATCAGCATCCCGAGATGCATTAAAACCATTTGTCATAAAGCCGTTTATTCCGTGATCAATAACCTCGGGAATTCCCCCTACCAAGCTGCCGACCACCGGCTTTCCGGCAAACATAGCTTCTATCAGTGCGATAGGCAGCCCTTCCCATTTTGAGAACAATGTCACTATATCCATATCATTCATGAGCTCCCTTGCATCAGCTCTGGTCCCCAGCATGTATACATCATTCTTCAACCCCAATTGCCGTATGATCTGCCGACAGCTTTCATTCATCGGCCCATCTCCCATAATGATCAGCTTGGCCCGGTATCCCCTCTTTAGAATTTCATTAAACACCTGTATCGTGTATACCGGCTGTTTCGGTTCCCGCAGACGCATCACCGAACCTATTATGGCCATGTCTTCCTGTATATTAAGCTCACGACGGAGTTTTCCCTGTATCACAGGCGCCGGGTCTATTCCGTTGTATATCACACGGGCCTTGCCGGGCTGCAGCCAACCCCTGCTTATACCCTTGTACATATGATAACGGGAAACACACAAACACATGGTACATGTCCGTCCTGCCACCTTTTCAGCAAACCCCAGCATCTTTTGCAGCCATTCCGGTTGATATTCGTTGATCCCCCAGCCATGAACTGTAAAATAGATCTTTGGCACTCCTGCCATAAAGGCAGCCAGCCTCCCCAAGATACCCATCTTGGAGCTATGAAAATGGGCTATGTCGTACCTTTCCTTCCTCATAAGCCGGTATAGCTTAAAGAAAACCCATATATCATAAAATGGAGATAACTCCCGCCTGAGCTGGGGAATACCTATAATTCCTATATATCTTCCCTTTTTAAGTTCCAAATTCCTTATCCACTGTATAAGCTCCCCTCCCGGACAGGTAGCAAGGGTTATATCATACCTATCTTCAGGCAGGGATGATATTAAGTCATAGACCACTTTTTGGGCTCCCCCCATCTCGGAAAGAGTTATCCCCATAAAAACCTTTACCCTTCCATTCTCCACACCTCTGAACACCCCTTTAAATATAAAGCCGTATGCCCAATGCAATCAGACATATAATGATAAACAACGCCAAAGGCAGAAGGTTTTGCACAGCTATCAGAACCCCTAAAATCCCCGTAATTATGGCACAGATGTGCATTACAGCCACTGCAGATGCAGGCTTGAATCCCTTTTTTAAAAGTCTGTAGTGTATATGACCGTCATCCGCTTGGATCATGCTGCTCCCTTTTAAAGCTCTCCTTATCATACTGCTGCCGGTCTCAAATATAGGCAATGCCAGTATTATTATCGAAACCAATACGGAAGTGCTGCTCCTATCAGCGTTAACATACGCTATGGAACACACGGACAGTATAAATCCTAAGAATAAGCTTCCTCCATCGCCCATAAAGAGTTTGGCAGGATAGAAGTTGTATATCAAAAACCCAAGGGTTGCACCTATCAGTATCGAAGACAGCTGATTTAACACGGTATAACCAAATATCACTGATATCACTGCAAAAGCGCTGCCTGCTATAAGTGCAATACCGCCTGCCAGTCCATCCAGCCCGTCAGTGATATTAACCGCATTAGTAATCCCTATCATCCACGCTGTGCTGACAAGCACATCAACAACCGACATCCATGGGACATCTGTCAACACAAAAGATTCAATGTGAAAGCGTATATCGGTCAGGGCGGCCAACAGGCCACAAAATGTCTGCAAGACTAATTTTTGTATAGCTTTTATATCCCATATATCATCAACAGTACCAACAGCTACAATGAAAGCAGAATATATGATCAGATGAATCGCTTTGGTGATATTGTCCGCACTTGCCAGCAAAGACAGTGCAAAAGCCGCAAATATACCCAATCCCCCTAATAGGGGAATGGGTTTTTGATGCGCCTTTCTTCCGCCAGGCTTATCCATTATATGAAATTTTCTGGTTAAAAATATGATAATCGGCATTATCAGGCTGGAAGCCGTTAATGAAATAAGAAAATACGGCATTTTACATCCCCTTATACTTCCCATTCAGCACTATAATGAAGGCCGATAGGAGTAGTGAAAAAACAGCAGCTATCATCATATTCAATTTCACATCTGGTCTTGACGGAACAGAAGGAATATATGGCTTATCCACCACTTTCAGATGGCTCTTAACAAACAGTTGCTCCATCCTCCTCTTCAACACCTTCACCAGCGTTTTGGCTATCCGATAAGCAGTTTCTGCATCATTATCTTTCACCGAAATATGCATAAGCCCGGTGTCTTCGTCATAGAATACTTTGATCTTTTTCTGTAGATCCGTCATGCTATACTCAAGGTCCAGACTTGTTACAATCTCTTCCATTACTTGATTACTGGTTGCAACCGCCTTACATATCTTTGCAATCCTTGATATATCAGAATCACCAGCTGAAGAAAATTTATCCATAATGAGGGTGCTTGAAGATATATACACCTTATCTATAACATATTTGCTTACCACAGCACTTACCGCAACGGATACCACCAGCATGCAGATTATCATCAGCAACCAGCTCTTTAATTCATGAGTCCTTTTCTTCCTCATAATCATCACCTGCAGATAATTTTTGGCAGACTTCACGTTTATTACATGTTATGTTTTTTCTCCCTTTCTTGTTACAAAAAAGCCCCCGTGCTAAACATTTATTACAGTAGCACAGGGGCTTATTGATACTTCTTAAAAGGTCTATTCAGCCTTTAATATATCAACTTATAAAAAGCATCACTTTTTTATAATATATCCCTAAAGTAATTATATCGCTGAATCGGTTCAAAATGGTATGCCAAGTTTTCTTACTCCTTCGACCATCTTCTGCCAATCCACAATCATCGTGTTAAGATAATCAATACCTGTCTGAGTAATACGGTAGTACTTTCTTGCAGGCCCGCTGGGCGAATCTTTTTTATATGTTCGAGTAAATCCTTCCGCATTTAACCGTCGGAGTATGGCATATATTGACCCGTCGTATACATCACTGAACTGATCCTTTATGGCCTTCATTATTTCATAGCCGTACAGATCCTTATCTCTCAATTGATAAAGGATGCATAACTCCAGTACACCCTTTTTCAGCTGGGTATTCATAACGCCTTTATGTTCCTCCTTTTTGCTTTTCCTCTCGATTAAACATATACACCAGTTGTTGACTTTTCGCATTATTCCGGAGTTGTAGAAACAAGCTTGACCGGACTGGAGTTGATTTTAGATTCGGAGCAACATTTTCCTTATTTTGCGCCGGGATATTATCCTATTGGTCATTCCTCATATCCTCAACCACAAGGGTACCCACCAGTTTATCATGAATGGTGTTATGTGTGTTTGAAAAAGCTGTCCAGAAGAATGAGACAATATAGGATATATTCCAGGTCAGGCCGGCAAGCAAAATTTTGCCTACAAATTGACGTATGAATACATCCAGAGGCCTCAGGATCCTTCCATCCCTCTTTACAACCCTTATATTCATAAGCCGCATGCCTATGGTCCTGTCCTTCAGTATTATCATTGACAGCGTACCATACAACCAGAAGAAGATAAAACTTATTAATACAAGGACAATATGGAAAATGTTTATACCGGCTATGCCGGAGTCAACATACGTGCTTACAACGCCGGGCTGGGGACTGATGTCCAAAAAACCCAAAATAATAAATATGGGAACAACCGGATTGTACAGCATTAGCGGTATAACAGCAAAAAAAAGAATTCTGGGTGCTCTGATGAATGACAGCAACACCAGCGGAACCAAAGATAGTATGTAGTCAATTGCAAATGCCATCACCCGCTTTCCAAGGGGTGCCACCGGATAATCACCTTCAATGACCGACTTTGCTTCCCTGTTATCCGACCATTCATCCAATATATTTCTGGCAACCAGAGCCGGTGAGCCAATCATATCCGATATTTCATCTTCGGTTTTATTGTCAGCTTTGCCGGATTCAAATATATCATCGTAGTCCATCAGAATATTTTCCAGTTCATCGTCTCCAATTTTACCTTCAAGGTTAATTTTCAGCTCCCTTAAAAATTCACTCTTTTTCACTGTTATCCCCCCGACTATTATTCATTGATTAGTAGTCGGTATTGATTATACCACACTACTATTTAAAGCACAATAGTAAATTCATGTTTAAACACCGTTATATTGAGATGTCCTTAGGCTGCTAATACAAAGAATCTCTATATTTCTATATAAAAATAAACAATAAAATAAAATTCCCCTGTGTTTTTCTGTAAAGTAAAGGAAAAATTAAGTTTATAGAGAATTATATACTGACGGAATAAATAAAATTTCAAAAATATTTATTATACACATGCAACTTTATAATATACAATACGTCTATTAGGGTGAATATAAGTTCTTTACCAACCTTATTTTTCACCGTTGTCGGCAAACAAACATTGCTTGATTCACGGACAGGATCTACTTCACAAATTTATTAATATGGGAGAGGATGAAACAGTGGAATTATTAAAAATTGAAGGTCTTTCAAAGACTATAAAAAAGAAAAAAATACTGAACAACATATCTCTAACTGTTAATTCGGGGGAAATTGTGGGCTTCCTGGGTCCCAACGGTGCCGGAAAAACCACCACAATTAAACTGATCCTGGGCTTGTTCAAAATCACCGAAGGAAAAATAACCATCTGCGGCCATGACGTTGCAACGGATTTTGAAAATGCTATGAAATATGTGGGGGGCATAGTGGAAAATCCCGATCTGTATAAAAGATTGACGGGCAGGCAAAACCTTGAATATTTTGCAAGCATGTATCCGGATGTGGACAAGAGCCATATAGACGAAATTGTAAGAATGGTCAAGATGTCGGAACGCATTAATGACAGGGTTAAAACATATTCACTGGGTATGTGCCAGCGAATAGGAATAGCCCAGGCACTGCTGCATCGACCACAGTTGCTGGTCCTGGACGAGCCCACCAATGGCCTGGACCCTATCGGAATAAAGGAGCTGAGGGATCTGTTAAAGTACCTTGCCAAGGAAGCCGGTGTGGGCGTGTTTGTATCAAGCCATATATTGTCGGAGATGGAGCTCATGTGCGACCGTATTTATATTATAGACAACGGTGAGATCATCGGTGAGAAGAATATCAATCAGACCGAAGATTCGGAAGATGCACCCATATACCAGTATGTATTTGTTACCGACAATAATGAAATGACCTATGAATATATGAAGAGCCTGGATATAAACTGCGAATTGAAAAACGATGGTGTGGAAATTGTTATGAAGAGCAGCGAAATTCCGAATATTGTAAAGACATTGGTTAACAACAATATAGGAATCTATGCAGTAAACCAAAAGAGAAGATCTCTTGAACAGGATTTCATATCCATAACAACGGGAAGCAAAACGCAGATAAGATAATTTTAAACAAACTTCAATTATATGGGAGAGGATGTAGATATGAAGTTTTTGAAACAAATAAAGATGGAAATTTTAAATATATTGAGATCGCGTTTCCTATTAGTCATATGCATACTGATTACATCAGCCAGCATAGTTATTCCGGTCCTCAATTACTTTACACAATCACGCACCATTGACAGCGGCGGTGGTATTGTCCGTCCCCTGCCGATGCCTATGGACGGAGTTATTCGCTCCAAGATAGCAATCGATATAATGCCTCCCGATATGGGACAGGAGCCGATCATTGTAGACGGTATAAAAATCGAACCGTCAAACCCTTTTTATTGGCAGATCAATAGCTTGCAGCAGGAAATGAATGCACTTGAAACCGACAAAAATCGGTTTTCGGAACCCGAGGTTTTGGATCTGGTCCTTTCCATAATCGAGGAAGAGCTCAAACTGTATGTAAAATTTGCGCAGCATATTGACAAGCCAACCGACTACCGGATGGAATTATCCTGGAACAGCATGGGAATCATACATGACAAATTCATATATGAGCACAATGATGTTCCGGAAGACAGGCTGCTGGAAGCCGTAATGTACAGAATGGGTGTAGATCCCGAAACTTTTAAGGAGAAATACATCGACATAAGCCCGGAAGAAAAACTGGCGGCTCTGGACAAATTGGATGAAAAAATAAATACCCTGTACACCATATTGGAAACTAACGATTTTCCCAAATATATAGAATGGAGAATCCAGCAGGAACGTGACAATATTGCTAACATGGAGGAACAAATTGCTATACACGAACAAGCCATCATTGATAACCCCTCCCAGGAGGAAAGCCTCAACAGCATTATAGAGGATCTAAAAAGGCAGATAGAGCTGATAGAAACCAATACAATTCCCATATTGGAATACAGGTTGGAAAAGAATATCATTCCAGGAGAGAATATATGGCAGAACACCGCCCTATCTGACATCGAAAGCAGCAGAAATCAGCTATCGTGGATAAATATAATGCCTGAGGAAGAATTCTTCAGAGATACATGGCTGGTACAGCAATACGGGAGCTATCAAAATTACGTTAGTAGCATGCAGTCCCAGATTGATGAGCTGAATAAGACGATACTCATTGCCCAGAATTCCCTGGATGCGGATAAACCCGATATGAAATACGTGCCTAAAGGGGCAAGGAGCCGTACAGTGCGTTTCCTGGACTACTCGATCTTTGTTGCCCTGTTTGCCATACTCCTTGGGGGATGGCTCATGGCCAGCGAGTTCCAACAAGGCACCATCAGGCTGCTGCTGATTCGCCCAAGAACCCGTACAAAAATTTTGGCGGCCAAATTTATGGCAGCTTTGCTGATATGCATTGGCATCTATATAACGGGAAGCATTCTCAACATGTTGGCCAACGGGATTTTCTTCGGCTTTGGAGACTACACCTATCCCAATTATACCGTGTCAGGGCAGATCAACTTCTTTGTGTATTACTTCCCGAAAATGCTTGCCTGTATCATAACAATCGTGTTTGGCTTTGCCGCTGCCTTCATGCTTTCGGTAATTATTAAAAACGCTGCCGTAGCCATAGCCGTTCCGATTGCCGCTTTTATCGGCAGCTCCATAATGATGAGCGTAATAGCCTATAGCAAGGCCATGTACTGGATTGCCTATACCCCAATACCCTACGTACAGATTTCCTCCTTCTTTGTACCGTATTCTATGACACAGTCCATTATGCAAAGGGGTATACCACTCAATCTCACTTATGGTATAATAATGTTGCTGGTTCTATCCATACTGTGTACCGCCGCATCAGTATTTGTGTTTAAAACAAGAGATATAACAAATTAGAAAGGGAAATCGGATGGGAGAGAAGAACACATTTCTCGATTCCTATAAAAAGAAGATAGCGGATCAAGCTGAGAATAAAGCGGAAGAAAGCGCTATGCCGGAAGGGACTTCTTCCGCCGCTGAGAGTCAAAAAACCAATATGAAATACGAACTGGAAAGCGGCTTCAAAAAACCGATAAAGCCTTCCACAACCGTTGTCCAGGACAGTAAAAAGTCAAGGAGGATCATTACCGCTGCTGTTATCGGAACCGGAGTATTGCTGTGCATAGCCATCGTGATTTTCCTCCTTATGAATCAAAGCATTGAAGTAGTGGATCTTACCGGATGGACAGAAAACAACGCCCAGCTGTGGGCACGGGAAAATGGTATTATCCTCCAGATCGAAGAGGAATACAGCGATGAGGTTGAGGCCGGCAAGATAATGTCTCAGAGCATACCTGCCGGCACCAAGATAAAAAAAGGGGATTTTGTAAAGCTCACCATCTCGTTGGGACCTGATCTGTCGGTAACACTTCCAATACCGGATTTTTTGGCAATGACCAAAGAAGAGGTGGAAGCCTGGGCTGCGGAAAATCACATGACAAAAGTGCGTATAACCACCGAATACAGCGATGAAGTGGAAGCAGGAAGGGTTATAAGGTACGAGATAAATGATGAAAGGGTGGTTGGCGAAGTAAGAAGGGACTCACCCATCTACATTGTTGTGTCCAAAGGACCCGAGGATGAAACCGCCGCCACCATCACGGTTCCCAACTTTAAGCAGATGGCTATTTCCGAATGTTATGCATTTGCCAACGAAAACGAGATAATATTGACCATAGAAGAACAGTACGATGATTATATACCTGCCGGCTCCGTGATCTCCCAAAGTATTAAACCCGAAGAAAAAGTCAGCAAAGGGACCGAGATCATACTGGTGGTATCCAAAGGAAAATTGATCACCGTACCTGATTTTTCAGGCTATTCAAAGGAAAAAGCAACGGCCGTCGCCGGCCAGCTTGGCATCCCCATAACAATCGTGGAAAGATACTCATCCTATCCGGCAGGCGCATTCATTTCCCAAAGCATTAAAGCGGGTTCGGAATACAATACGGGGGATATACTGGAAATCAGTTACTCCCTGGGCAATGAAGTTGTAATTCAGTCCTTTGTCGGGCAAACGAGAGACGCGATTGAAAACTGGGCCAAGGAATTAAACGCTCAGGGGGCCAACATTAAGATCAAAGCGGTCAACACCTCGAGCAATTCACCGAAAGGAACGATTATTCATCAGGACAAGGCAAATACGGTAATCGGTGTCAATGCCACCATAAATATAACCGTATCCTCGGGTAAGATTGTATTCGTTCCCGATTTTGTCGCCCCCGAAGGTTCGGGTTACGATGTGGCCATAACGAGGGAAAAAGCCATCGCCATGTGTGAGGAATTGAATATTGTACCCATCTTCGAAAAGGCCGCCAAATCGGGCAGGCTGCCCGGTGAAATATGGTCCCAAAGCATAGCGGCGGGCACTGAGGTAACCGAGGGAACCAAAATTATCCTTAAATATGTGCCGGTAGAAAAGGTAAAGGTCCCCAATTTTGAAAATATGACCAAGGAAGAGATCATGGCGGGGAATTATAACCGAATGTTTGATATACGCTTTGAAATTGGCACTGAATATGTGGATGGATATGCGGGCAAGGTGTATCAGCAATCCCTGACTGCCAACACCTACACAACTTCCGGGAGCGTCATCATATTGACTATAGGTCCGGATCAACCCTTGGTCCCCTCGCCCGGTGAAGAATAAACCGTTAATTACTGTGCCGGTTCCGGTATTTCCGGTTCCGGCGTTTTTATTTTTTACAATCGGCACTACTGAAAAGCACAGCATAAGCGACAAAGGGAAAAGCCATCAAATTTCCGCCGGTAGCCTGAAGGGCAAAAATACAAAAAGAAAAAAATAAAAGATTGATTATTGCCATTCCTTCCGGTTATATATATAATCATAGGTAATTCTTTTTAAGGATGGTACTGTCCATTCTCATTATCTGAAAGGAGAATATAGGTCAATGAAATATAGGATTGTGGCTGATAGCGGATGTGACATAAACCAGGCTTCAGGAGAAAAGTTGGATGTCACCATCGTGCCGCTTAAAATATACATAGGTGATAAGGAATTCATTGACGATCAATCGTTGAATATACAGGACATGTTAAGAATGATGAATAAATCTCAAACCGCTCCGAAAACTTCCTGCCCTTCCCCGGGTGATTTTTTGGAGGCCTACGAGGGTGAAGAGGAGAGCTTGTTTGTTGTCACCATATCTTCGGGAGTCAGCGGAACATATTCAAGTGCCTCAATGGCCAGGGATATGTTCCTTGAGAAAAAGAAGAAGTTTATCCACGTCTTTGATACCTTAAGCGCTTCGGCAGGTCAAACTCTGGTCAGCCTAAAAATTCATAAACTGATTAGTGAAGGTTTGGGAGAACTGGAAGTTGTCAAGGCTGTCAACAAATACATAAAGGAAATGAAAACGCTGTTCCTCATTGATTCCCTGGACAATCTCATCAAAGCGGGAAGGATAAACAAATTTGTAGGTAAGATGGCTTCAGCCCTGAATGTTAAGCCCATAATGGGAGGACAGGACGGTATCATCAAGATGTTCGAAAAAAACCGCGGATACAAAAGGGCATTTACGCGGCTGGTTGAAATAATAGGCGAAATCGGAGAGAATCTTGAAGAAAAGACCTTGGGGATAGCCCACTGCAATTGTCTAAAAAGGGCTGAGGAGTTCAGGAATGAGGTGCTCAAAAAATACAATTTCAAAAACATCATCATCGTCAGCATGAATGGTATAAGTTCGGTTTATGCCAACGAAGGAGGCCTTGTCATAGCTTTTTAGACATGCTTCCTTTTTTTGCCTTTTTTCTCATTACGGGAATGCCCTTATTCATCCCACTTTTTTGCAAAATTTTTTTACAATATTATCCAATCACTGGTGCTCCAAGGCGAGCTCCATACTATTCTGCATACAATGCTCATTGACAGAAGAGTATTATTCCGCTCGCTGGTGCTCAAGGCCAAGAGCCTGTAGTGCTCACTACGGGCCTCCACCAAAACTCGCTGGCGCTCAGACATTGGTTCCGGCTTCCCTCCGCTTCGCTAACAGGTTCTAAGCCTTTTCGCAAGGCGAGCTCCATAATATTTTTCATTGTGCTCTTTGGTAGCAGTATAACGAAGTACAATGCATCGGCAGACTTCTATTCCAACCACTGGCGCTCCAAGGCGAGCTTGATACTATTCTGCAAATTATGCATTTCAATGATTATACACAATATTGGTTATGATGCATGTTTGTTATATAATAAACATAATCAAATATCACAATGGTGTTATACAATGCCAGTAGTCTTTGCAATGTTAATCGTATTTTACAACGACAATGTTATTGAATAATGCCGATGTTTTTTTTCAATGTCAATTATGCTTTAATAGGATTTCCCAAATACATAACATGCTACAGATAAACACAAGGATGCTTAAATAACATTATTGTGAGCAAAGGAGGCAGTATATTATGCAAAGACAAAATTTGGACCGAAGATGGAAATTTGAGTTTATCAGCACGTCTCCCATCCAGGACAGTCAGCACGGAAGCACGATAGTGGATCTCCCCCATGATTTCAGCATAATTCAGAAGCGGGATCCCCATACCCTGTCGGGCGCCAGCAACGGCTTTTTCCCCGGAGGAATAGGTACCTATGAAAAATCACTGTACGTGCCAGGTGAATGGAAGGATAAAAAAATTATGCTAGAATTTGAAGGTGCTTACATGAATACCACGGTACATATCAACAATGAACTGGTAGCCCGTCATCCGTATGGCTATACCAGTTTTCACTGCGTTCTGACCCCCTATCTGCTCTATGATCGGGAAAACACTATCACCGTTACCGTCAACAACAGTGCTCTGCCCAATACACGATGGTACAGCGGCTCGGGAATATACCGACATGTATGGCTGTTGATAGGTGAAAGCATACATATAATCCCTTGGGGAGTGTATGCTACAAGCCCCGAAGTTTCAACCGAACGCTCCCGGGTTCATGTGAAAACAACCGTCGAGAACAGCGGCACGGAATCCGCTGAAGTTATGATCCGATCCACATTGCTAAACGCTTGCAGCGACGTAGTGGCGGTGGATGAAACCCAACTCGAGATAGATAACGGCACCACCAAAGAAGTTGAACAGGATCTTGTAGTTTCACCCGCCAATTTATGGTCGGTTGATAATCCATATCTGTATACGCTGAGAAGTGAAGTCGTAAAAGATGGTAATGTCATCGACAGTACCGAAACCTCAATAGGAATTCGTTCCATCTCCTTCGATTCACAAAACGGTTTCAGGCTGAACGGCGTTCCCATGAAGCTTAGGGGTGGCTGCGTGCACCATGACTGCGGATTACTGGGAGCTGCAGCCTATGATCGGGCAGAGGAACGCAAGGTAGAGCTGCTTAAAGCCAACGGCTTCAATGCAGTGCGCTGTGCCCATAACCCTCCTTCTCCAGCATTTCTGGATGCCTGCGACCGGCTGGGACTGTTGGTGATAGATGAAGCCTTCGACTGTTGGCGTGAAGGCAAGAATCCAAACGATTACAGCGTCTATTTTGAAGACTTCTGGGAAAAAGATATGGCATCCATGATACTTCGGGATCGGAATCATCCATGTATTATTATGTGGTCAACGGGAAATGAAATTGTAGAAAGAGGTGGCCGTTCAGAAGGCTACACTTATGCCCGCAAGTTGGCTAATTTTGTCCGTAAGCTTGATGACACACGTCCGGTAACCAGCGCCCTGTGCTCCTTCTGGGGTAATTCTGAAAGCATAGTACTCATGGAAAATCTGACTGAGCTCCCGGAAGGCTGTGACCTGTGGGCTGAACTGACCAGAAAATTTGTAGAACCACTTGATGTTGTGGGGTATAACTACCTATACCAGCGGTATGAGAACGATAATAAAAAATTCCCCAACCGCATCATTTACGGTTCCGAAACCTTCCCCAAGGAAGCTTTTGACAACTGGGATGCTGTTGAACGGCTGCCCTTCGTCATAGGGGATTTTGTGTGGACCGCCCTGGACTACCTGGGTGAAGCCGGCATCGGGCATGTATGGTATAATGGAGAAAATAGCCCTCTAGGTAACTACCCCTGGCACCAGGCCAATTGTGGTGACATTGATATATGCGGGTTCAAAAGGCCTCAGTCATACTACCGCGACTGTGTATGGGGTATTTCCAAAGTCCCTTATATAGCAGTTTATAAACCGGAACACTACGGAAAAAATCCTGACATTTCACCCTGGGGATGGCCCGATGTAGTCTCTTCATGGACCTGGCCGGGTTTTGAAGGTAAATCTACCCGGGTGGATGTATACAGCGTGGACAGTGAGGTAGAGCTAATCCTCAACGGAAAGCTTCTTGGCCGTAAACCCGCCGGGAAAGCCAACAGATATATAGCATCCTTTGATGTAACTTATGAAGCCGGAACTCTGGAGGCTGTGGCATATGATGAAAACGGCGTTGAAACTTCCCGCAGCGTTCTTAAAACAGCAGGAAAACCCGCATCCATTCGTCTGACCCCTGACCGGAGCAAGCTTAATGCAAAGTTCGGCGATCTCTCCTTTGTTACAGTTGAGGTACTGGATGCTGAAGGAAATCTGGTACATAATGCAGATATTAACATCTATTTCACCGCCAGCGGTGTAGGTTCGGTGCTGGCCGTGGGAAGCGGAAATCCGGTAACTGAAGAGATGTACATTGGAAACCAACGCAGGGTTTATTACGGCCGGGCGATGGTAGTACTCCGCGCCGAAGGAGAGCCCGGCAATATTACCCTGACAGCTTCGGCTGAGGGCATTCCATCTGCAACCGTAGAAATACAGGTGGGGTGATGGAACTTTACCCTTTGCCTTTTATTCATGCCTAAAACACGATCATTGACAGAAAGGTTATATGGGGCAGGGTATCGGCGATTATCAGCCTTATCCCCTGCCCCATATTTACTCAATGACTCCCGATATATTCGTTTATATTCATTGTTTGTATGGTAAAAATAGTATATAATTAACCTAGATAATCATTAGTTTGTTCTCCATAAAGAGGTAGGTGAATGTATGATTTATGATAAATTCTTGTACCTCCATTCAACATGCAAAAAATATGACATAGGTCTGGTTTATCTGTTTGGTTCCCAGCAGAAACAGGCTTATCAACTGTTAAAAAATGATACTGAACATATTAACGTAGACGATCCTTTAACTGATGTAGACGTAGGAGTGGTTTTTCTTTTCGATTTAACAGGTACTAAACAAAACCACAAACTGTATTCAGCTGTTTACAACGAATTGGAGGAGTTGTTCCGGCCTTACAGATTGGATCTGGTTTTTCTGCAGGAATGCCACTCTGTGTTTCAAACCGAAGCATTAAAAGGTATATGCATATACAGCGATTCTGAAGATTTTAAAGATAAATATGAGATGTCAGTATTAAGGCGTGCGGCTGATTTTAAATATGTGCTTGATCTATACACAAAAGAAGTACTGGAAAAATATTAGAAAACTGTACAGGGACAAAATACTATGTGAAAGGGCTGAAGTACATCATGATAGACAAAGGACTCATAAAGGGGCGTCTATTGCTTATAGATGACTATATTACCCAACTGGAATCACTATCACAAATGCCGATTAGTGAATTCCTCAGCGACAGGCGGAATGCTGCGGCTGCTGAAAGTTTCCTGAGAAGATCATTAGAAGCAATATTTGATATAGGAAGACATATATTGGCTAAAACCGGCGGCATAAATATGGCGACTGAGTACAAAGCCATAGCCAGAGGGCTGGGAGAAAGAAATGTTGTGAGCA
Organism: Clostridiales bacterium DTU074; assembly: GCA_001513075.1. Taxonomy (GTDB): domain Bacteria; phylum Bacillota; class Clostridia; order Caldicoprobacterales; family Caldicoprobacteraceae; genus DTU074. The sequence goes on from LFSE01000086.1 coordinate 24,288, forward strand.
AGGATTTAAGCCAGAAGCTTATCCAGATGGCAGGATACAGGAACAGGATGGTACACATGTATCATATAATTGCCGAAGATGAATTGTACAACATTATAACTGAAGATTTAAACGACATAAGAGAATTTGTTGTTAGTATAAAAAAATACCTAACGACATTTTAAATAAAACCCTTCGGCTATAAAAAAGCAGGAAGAGTTTTATCTTGCTTAATCTTCATATCCATTGGGGTTGTTTTTCTGCCAGTTCCACGAATCCCTGCACATATCCTCCAGATCCTTTTCAGCCTTCCATCCCAGTTCCTCATGGGCCTTGGTAGGATCGGCATAGCACATGTCTATATCCCCCGGCCTTCTTTCAGTTATAACATATGGAATTTTCCGGCCGGTAGCCTTTTCAAATGTTTTTACCACATCAAGTACGCTGTAACCCGTTCCGGTTCCCAGATTATATACGTCAACACCGCTTTCCTTCATAACCTTTTCCAGGGCTTTTAAATGGCCTTTTGCCAGATCCACCACATGTATATAGTCTCTGACTCCCGTACCGTCATGGGTATTGTAATCATTGCCAAACACATTGAGCTTTTCCCTCTTCCCTACAGCTACCTGGGTTATATAGGGCATCAGGTTGTTGGGTATACCGTTGGGGTCCTCCCCGATCCTGCCACTTTCATGAGCACCGATGGGATTAAAATATCTCAGCAGAATAACTCCCCACTGGTTGTCGGATACATATACATCCCTCAGGATCTCCTCTATCATGTATTTGGTCCGCCCGTAGGGATTTATGGGACCGAGAGGAAAATCTTCCTTAATTGGCACGCTTTTTGGATTGCCGTACACAGTAGCTGATGAGCTGAAAACAATTTTCTTTACGCCGTGCATGGCCATGACCTCGCACAGTATAATAGTCCCGGTTATGTTGTTATAGTAGTATTTAAGCGGTACAGCCACCGACTCCCCAACAGCCTTCAGGCCTGCAAAATGAATCACAGCCTCAATACGGTTCTCGGAGAATACCCTTTCAAGCCCTTCCCTGTCCAGTAGATCCACTGCATAGGATTTAAAATCCCTGCCGGTTATTTCCTTTACACGTTTCAGAGCTTCGGGTTTACTGTTTGAAAAATTATCCACAACCACGATATCGTAACCTGCATTCAACAGTTCAACGCAGGCATGGCTCCCAATATACCCAGCGCCCCCGGTAACAAGAACTGACATAATCTTTCCCTCCATCGCTAATAAATACTACCGCTGCAGCAGTATCTTTTATTCAATGAATTCTTCAGAGGAATTATTAATCCTCCCATATATCAGTATATAAAAACCGTTGTGTTTTTGGGTATGTTGTCATAAAACCACTCGCTGTCTTCAATAGACAATCTTATGCAGCCGAAAGAAGCCCTCTTCCCTAGCGTGGGGTCATCCACTTCCTGATTCCTATTCATTGCCACCGAATGAAATAAATATGGGCCCGAATACCTCACCCAATATTTTGCCCCGGACTTCAGCCTTTCATTATAAAACCATGGGCCTCTGTCCTCTATTTTAAATGTACCCCTTAATGTAGGAGATCTGTTCCTGCCCGTCGCACAGACCATGCTCCGTTCCAATTTCCATTTGCCGTTTTCTTCTTTAAACACATTTACAAGCTGCCTGTCAATATCGACCCAAACAAGGTACTCGGTTGAGCTGTTCAATTTTTTATATTCCACAAAGCCTTCCAGCTGTTCTACAGTCAGCCGGTGTGGGCTGGTCTCAGGATCATCGGGTATATCCAATGCGTCAGCGGTTACCCAGCCGACTTGTCCATCTTTTGTTTCGATATTGTACCACTCGCTGTTATAACCCCTTATAATAACCACCTCTTTACCGGCGGTAACATCACCAACCGCCCTGGCTGCACCGGAAGAACCGTCTCTTAGTTTAACATCGTACTTTACAACCGCCGTAACTATGGACGGCTTAACCAAAGCATCGTAATCAATATCTTCTTCCGATGGAAACGGCTGAGAATTGCTGTCATTATTGTACTGTTCCGAGTTGGAAGGAGCCTCGCTATTATCCTGCCCCTGGCCATTATTCTGCTCTGGTTCCGATAGCCCCAGATTGTCTGTACTATCAGCCTTGTCTTCGTTATCATCTTCGGATGCTTCCGGTTTATTGACGCTATTGTCAGCGCCTGGGGAATTATCAGGTTGCTTGCCTTGGTTTTGGGCTCCCTCCTGTTGTTCAGGCTCCGTGCGCTCAGCTTCCGAATGGGATTCATCGTTGCCCCCGTTATTTGCGCTGGTTACCGGTTCGGCGGATTGAACAATCTCACCGGAAACAAACAGTTTCATTACATAATTGGTTATCACCAATCCTATTCCTATTGCCGACGCAACTGTAGTAAATAATACAGCAAAAACAGGGATAAATATTATTATTCTCTCGTACAATGCTTGTCTTTTGTGCAACTTATATCACTCCATACTAATCAACGGCTACATAGAATAATATACATTTATCACATAATAACACACAACTTGCATTGAGAGCAAATCGTCAATATTTGACGCATATTGTCGAATAGACGTCTATTTTCAAAAATTTCTTTATTATTTTATCTATTTCAAAATTTTCCTTGAATTATTTTACATTATTATCATTGTATTGTATATTATATTATAGCTAATTATTATACATATGGGGAGGTCATTCTATGAAAAATCTCAGCAAATATTTTGCCGAAGGGGTAAGCGCCCTGCTGCCGGTTTACGTCAAAGGAGTGGGAGACTCAACCCTTCTTATCACCTCTGACGGTGAAAAAAGAATGATACATAGAAAACTGAAAACAGTTATCAAAAGGTTGGTCTCCCAATACTCTTACGATGTCGTATCTCTGCACAAAAAGTACGGAGAATTGATATCGCAAAAATACAAGATCCCTCTTCCGCTTCATCCCAATCTGATCCTCATACCCTTCAAGACTAGGAAACCCAGGATACAAGGGGATTATACCTACGGTTACGTAAACTACAAATGCATCAACAAATATCTCCCAACCGACAAACACTCCAGAATCGTACTAGACAACGGCTTTGAAATACCCCTCCTCCAGTCCTATTATACCACTCGAAAAAATATTCTAAACGCAGCTATAATAGCAAAGGAATTCATCCGTCAGTATTATGGTATGCAGGAGCTGAAGGTTGACCTTCAAAGTATTAATGACGATTTCAACAGTCCGGCAACCCGCAGTGATATTGCCATGTTAAATTACAGCATGGGTAAGCTTCTTCAGATAATAGAGTCCCTTCTTAGCAAGTAACAATTCTTATCCCATTTTCCTAAGGTATAATCCGTTATTACATAAATAATACAAATATTATATACATAAATATATAAGGGGGTCATTATTGATCATGTATTATCTGCAATATGATAATCCATACAACAATAATGATGATGAAATTGCTGCGCTTTTACCGGTGTATACCGAAGGAGTGGGTGATACTACCGAAGTTATCGAAATGGGCGGCAAACGAAGAGTACTCCATTCAAAAATCAACTCGGTTATAAACCAGCTCTTTATCCTTCATGCCACCAGTATTGAAAAAATAAGAAGAAAGTACGAAGGCATTATACTTCAAAAGAATAAACCTCCGCTACCCTTAAGTCAGGAGCTTATCCTGCTTCCCTTTAAGGTAAGGCGACCTCTTGTAAAGGGCGATCCCGCCTATGGCTACATAAACTACATATCTATAAAAAGCTATGACAGAGCAGGCAAGTATTCCAAGCTTTTTCTCACAAACGGGATAGAAATCCACCTGATCCAATCGCTGGCAACAACACAAAAAAATATAATGCAAGCAAAGCTTATAGCAAGCGAAATGGAACTGCGAAAACACAGAAAAGAGACAGAGCTTATAAATGATATCCTTAATCTGAAGAATGATATATTCACACTGTTTTAGCAATAATATTTGATGGATAATAAATAATGAAAGCATCCCCCGGAGCAACACACTTCCGGGGGTTTTAATTAATAAAAGAATATTATTGGCTCAATTGAGAGCATCTAATCAGCCGTGTTGGCTTTAACCTTTATATTCCAGCTGCCCTTATCCATAACCCTTTTTGCCCTGAAAACCAATCTGTATATGTGGGAGCCCCACACATGAGACAATCTTTCATCGGTTATGGAAATGTATTCACCTTCACAGGCATATATACTGCTGTCAAAACAAACCGATAATTCTACATCGCCAGGTCTTAAATATACAATACCTTTCTCATTATCAATCGAGTTTTCGCAGGGCACCATAAGGCTTACCATAATATCATCGCTCATGCTGTTGAGCTCAAAATCATCGTTTATCTCAACAAAGGCTAAGTCTCCTCTGTGCAGTGTGCACCGCCTTATCCACTTCTTAATTCCAGCCTCAGGTGGATAGGCACATGAAATATCCAATGAAAGCTCTGCTGTGTTGTCTTCTTTTTTATAAACAACATTCCGCGCCCGGTATTCTATGCCCGGTTGCTGACCAAAGCCGTTCACGGTGGGAAGATTATGATAATTGGATTGCATGGTCCATATCTCATACCTGGCGCTGCTGAAGGTTTTTGCTGTGTATGTCTCAACACCAACATCGATTATTACCGGCAGCCCGGAGTAGTAAACAATAAATTGTCCCACATCGTTGTGATTATGGTTTTCACTATTGTGCCCTCCCTTTGCAGCCAGATAGAATCCCTTATAATCGCCTTCCCTCTCCCTGGCGGCCATGACCTGTAAGCCGTCCAGCCATACATCCCTTACATACGGCGGCCTGGCCTTTTTATTCTGCAATTTCTCATAAATAAATATTTCGGGCAATTGGCGCAGGAGAGAAGCCGGAACAATTTCTCCCGCATATTGTTTTCTTTTTTCGGCTTGAAGGTGATAAGCACTAATGCCCATATCCACCAGTCTTTGATCGCCTATGCGCTGTCCGTATCTATATACCAGCGAAGCGGCTATTGCAACCCTGGCACCGCCGTCAGCAAAATTGATAAAATACTCATCATGTATATGTGCCCTGTATATATATCTGCCTATTTGCTGTACCAGCGGCTCATTATAAAAGTTTATCCTGCCTCCCGACGCCCAGAAAAGAAGCTCAAGACAGTCAAACAGTGAAGCACCCGCTCTGCCCCAATATGAAGTTCCCTCATCGCAGCCACCATCGTCATGATACACGGCCATAAAGGCATCCAAGCTTTCCAGAGCTTTTCGTACGGCTTTGACCCTCCTGTCCCTATCCTTTTCAATTATCAAAAAAGCCGTCAGGCAGTTTGAGTTGCACCACGGATTCCAGTTGTTAACCGGCCGAATGGATAACAGCCCCATCCACCAGAAGTCATCCCTTTCCATATAGGGATCAAGGATCCGCCTTTTTACCTCCGTTTCGATCCGCCGGCATATCAGAGGAGTTACTTTGTCCAGCTGGGATTTCAAAAGATAATAGGTCCAGCACAAAAGCCCTGCCGTCTCGCCAGCAAATAGATCGATAATAGGTTCGTTTACGTCCGGCAGCGGAGCATCCGGATATCCGGACACATAATTATGGGCAGGCACTCCCCAAAATGTTTCTTCACAAATAGCCCATATGCCGTTTATAATCTGATCGAGAAATCGTCCCTTTCCTTCCATATATTCAGCCAGAACCAGAGTAGCAAGGACATTGCGGCGTTTAAAATGAAGTTTTTCAAATTCGCTTCGATTACCATTTCGCTTAAAATCCATAAACCTTACAGCGGGCAATGGAGGCCATGAAAAATCAAGATATCGTTTCCCCGCCTCTATCCATCTCTTTTGCAAGCAATCGGGTAATCCTTCCACAAGCTGCCGTTCATCTCCTTTGGGAAAGGGGTGAAAATCCCGGTAATCACATATTAAATCCCTGATTGCAGCCTCATCATATTTCTCTTTCAGCATAAGCCCAACCCCCCATCATCTGAATTCTGTGCTTGCTTCTTGCTCCTGAACAGCTGTTATATTTCCGACAAACAAAGCCTTTTTGCCCGAGCAAAGGAAGAAATGAATTAAGCAGGATAAGGGTGTAACAATCACCCCTCTCCTGCCTGGCCAGTTTAATCTATTTATTTAGTAGCCTTTATCATAATCCCTTATGTTGATCATCTCATCTATTCTGTTTTCACAGAAGCATTTAACATTTTTCATGATAATTTTGGATGAAAAATGATTCCAAATGTCTCCGCTGCCCGCCATATGCGGGGTTATGATACAATTTTCCAGATCCCAGAACGGGCTTTCCTTCGGCAGGTATCCCAGTCTGAACTCTTCTGTAAACACATCCAATGCAGCACCAGCTATCTTCCGCTTCTTCAAATAATCGTATAAAACCTTTTCATCAAAAACAGCCCCTCGTGATATGTTAATAATATATGCGGTTTCTTTCATGCAATCGAATTGTTCTTTGCCAATTAAATTCTCCGTTTTGTCCGTGAGGGGAAGAGTACACACTAAAAAATCACATAAAGTCAGGAATTCGTTTAAGCTTTCCATTGTAAAGACCTCATCAAAATACTCTACAGGCTTTCCACTTGTGTTGATACCGATGGTTTTCATTCCGAAGGCCTTTAGCCTTTTTGCCGTTTCGGTGGCTATGTCGCCAGTTCCCAAGAACCCTGCCGTTTTGCCGTAAAGGTTAAATACCCCAGCCGGACCCTTCCATTGATGGGTCAACTGATTTTCAACTATATCCCTACCCCTTCTTGCCAGCATTAGCATTGTAAAAACAATGTGCTCGGATATGGGTACCCCACCGGCTCCACGGGCATTGGTAACTATTATATTTCTCCTTTTAAGATATTGCATCGGCAACCTCTCAATACCTACATGAGGGACATGTATCCATTTCAGATTTCTGCACCTTTCGAGCATTTCCTGCTGAAAAGCCCTGTGATCCGAAATGATAACATCGGCATTTTCTACTTCCTTAGACTGAATCAAATCCTCCCGAGTCTCAAATATTGTGACCCGTACACCCAATCTCTCCATTTCCCTGATGTCTTCAGTGCTGAATTTATAAGTTGACAATAATTTTACAGCCATTCTTTTCCACCTTTATCCTTATTCTACAATTGTATATTCTCTTGCTACAATTGCATATTCTCTTGTGATAGTGAATTATAAAATTGCTATTCCGCCTGGTTAATAACTACACCGCCCTCAGGATTACCCTCGTAACTCATCGATATCTTCCCATCAAAGAAAGCCCCTTGGTCTGCCGAGAAGCCGCAGGCTTTGGCATCCCCCTTTAACATGCCTTCATTCATGATTCTCAAAAAGCCGGAACATTTTACATTGCCTTCCACAACACCTGAAATATACAGGTTTAAGGCTGTAACATCTCCCGAAACCGACGCCCCCTTGCCTACAATAACGTCTCCTGCTGCAATTATGCTGCCCTTGACCTGTCCGTCTACACGAACACTTGTATCCGATTTTACATCCCCTTCAATGACAGTGCCGCGGCCTATAAGGGTGCCAACGTCTTTCCTTTTGAAAATCATTGATACAACCCCCTTATTCATTTGATTTGTTGCCCTACCGCCCCTTTATTATTCATGTGTTATATATTTCAGGGGATCAATAGGTTCATTGTTTATCCTTATTTCAAAGTGCAGGTGCGGTCCCGTACTCCTGCCGGTGCTGCCGATCCTGGCTATCACCTCCCCTTTGTCAACCTGCTGCCCTTCCTCCACCAATAATCTGGATGCATGAGCATAATAAGTCGTTATACCATAGCCGTGATCAATGATAACCAGATTGCCGTAAGCCCCTCTTCTTCCTGCAAAAGCCACCTTCCCCTTTCCCGCCGCCCTTATATCGCTCCCATAAGGAGCAGCAATGTCCAAGCCTTTGTGGTTCTGCTGTTTTTTTGTGAATGGATCTATCCTTTCTCCAAAGTGATCGGTTATCCGCCCATGAATTGGAGTAAAATCCGGTAATGCTCTTGCAAAATCATCCAGCAAGTGTTCGGCATCTGAAAGAGCCGAGTTATCAGAGGTATCATCCATCGTTATGGAATTTATCTGTATAATTGTATTTCTGAGGCCAATGAGCTCGGAGACAAAGCCTTTGTCATCCCGGCCGTTCCCCCGGCTGGCCAGTGTCCTGGCTTTATCAAGTATATACTTTTCGGTTATTTCCTTATATTTGTCAACTATTTCACAATATAAGTCTGCCAGATGTTCTACCTTCTCCTGTATTTGTGCATTATCGCAGGTTATTTCCTCTATTTCGCGCTGGTTTGCTCTTATGACGTGTAGTTGGGCATAATTTACTTCAAGAAGCCTGGCATTATCGGCTTTTAACGAAGTGTTCTGCTGTACTATATCCCTCAAAAAAAGTCCCATATACAAGGCTCCGCAAATAATCATGCACAGCACAGCCGCTATTATCAATTTGGGATAATATATCCTGACGGCTTTTGCATCATCACCTTCAGGCGGAGCTATGGTTATGGTTATATAATTATTCCTCGCTCCTATATTAGCTTTCAAAAATTTCTTCATATTAATCACCCATAGAGAAAAAAATAACATCAAAAGCCGGCACAAAACAAAACATGATAATGATGGGTAAAGAAAAACAGCCTTTCCATTTGTAGAAATATTTGGATATCTACAGCATATTATAGCACAAAAATATTTATATAACTATTTATTTTTTTCCTTTTTTATATCCTTTAATACTATATATCCTTAATTTTCCGTTAGCATGCATAATGGTACTACTGAAATATCCGTTGATTTCCGGCATTCGATATGAATACGGTCTCAAAAGGAATACAACCGTTTATTTGAAATCGGATATGGCAACGGCAACTATTTTGTCAGGAGGATCCAATACCCGTATTTCGCTGCCGATATTCAGATCTCCTATTTGAATCTTCTGTCCACCCTTCATGTTTCCGACATATACACAGATGTATGAAGGTATGCTATTCACATGACCTTCCACATTAACCGCCTCGGCCTGGCGCTGTAATACTATCCCTCTGGATTCCAATACATCCATTCCCTCATACTTCAGGGGAACCCTCAAGCTGATCCATTTATTTTCGGGCATGTCCTGAAAATCAATATGTATAACCTCATTGGTGACCGGATCCTTTTGAACCTCCTTGATGATAACCCGCTTTAATTCATTCTCCAAAGCTATTTCATATAAAGCATTGCTTCCGAGCCTTGCTATCATGGCGTTTATTTCCTTTTTTGCGGCTGCTATTTTCCTGGGTTGCTGCTTTTCACCGTAATATATTGCCGGAACATATCCCTGCTTTCTCAATTGCTTTGCGGTTACATCGTCTTGTCTCGTGAATACGTTTAACTTTCTTACTATCACCAGATCACCATCTCCTTATTGTTTTTCACTTGCTAGTATTTCCAATCCACCGGCTTTTAATTTATGTTGGTAAACACAAAAATAGCAGTGGCCGTTGCCACTGCCAAATACGCTCAATTTTTACCATTGATAATAATCATTACAATATGGTGCATGAGCTATCAACGGAAAAATCTTCTTCTCCTCCTCCGGAAAAGTTCGGACAACAATATAATGGCAATCAGGTCCCTTAGTATAGGGGTTCTCCGGCGTTCAAATTGTAGGTTTTCGGCCCCTTGCTTTTCTTTCATCTTTGCTCCCGCATATTCTTCCAACTCCGGCATCTCCTTTACGCACATATCGTAACACCTGTTTATCATGTCCTCTATTTCGCTCTGGCTGGGATAGGGAATATAGGGATTATCCATCTCATCGCATACCCTGCATACATAGGGATAGATTTTATAATATACTTCAGGGTACATCACAGGATAAACCATTCCCTCATGATAGTCCGGTTCCATCCAGGGGAACATATGTCCGTACCTTTCGTGATATTCCACAGGATAATAACACCAAGGTGTACGCCAGTTGTAATAATCATTATGGCCGTAATTCATTTTTTGCATACCTCCCTCATAATTGACATAATTGAGTGTCACTAATAGCCGGAAAGCGTATATATTCCATCGCTTTCGCCACCGTAACTCGCTCAAGCTCAAGCTTGCCTTTTTAATAGCTATTATGGGAATATACAGATCGCTTATGGCCTTGCTCATGGCCTTATAATATAATATGAGGGAGGTATAAAAATGGTTCACCTCAGGCTTACGCCGTCCCTCTGAGCCTTTCTTTGCACTGATTAATTATGTCATCCAGCTCATGTTCCTTTAGCGTTTCCCTTTCAAGCAGAGCTGTTGCAACAGCCTCCAAAACAGGCTTGTTTTGCATTAAGATCTTCTTTACCTCAGTATAATACGAATGAATTACGTCCCGAGCTTCCCTGATCAATTCATCCTCAACATGCCTTATGCCGTTATTAAACAGTGCTTTATAGCTCAGCAAACCCGACTTTTCGCCCATCCCGAATCGGGTTATCATGTCCATCAATATCCCGGTTGCACGCTCCAGATCGTTTGAAGCCCCGGTGGTAACGCTGTCCTCACCGTAGATTATTTCTTCAGCCGCCCTCCCAGCAAGGGCTATTTTTATGCTGTTTTCCATATCCCGCTTTTTGTAATACATCCTATCCGGAGGAATGCTCAGACTAAACCCACCAGCTCCTTTGGTGCTGGGTATTATAGTCACCCTTGAAACTCGGTTTTCAGGTGCAACAAGCCTGGTGATCAAAGCATGTCCCGCCTCGTGATAGGCTGTCAGCTCCCGATCAAAATCATTGATGGCACTCCTGTCCTTCTTTTCCAGACCAGCGATAACAATGTAAAAAGCTCTGTCGATATCTCCGGCCTCTATAGAACCGCTGTTTCTCTTTGCAGCAAGTATTGCTGCCTCATTTATCAGATTCTCAAGCTTGGCTCCGCTAAAGTACACCGTCTGCTGGGCTACCCTGTAGAGATCCACATCATCAGCAAGGGGTTTCCCCCGGCATTGGAGTTTTAATATTTCGTACCTTTCTTTAACATCGGGCAAGCCAACTTCAATGTGCCTGTCAAATCGTCCGGGTCTCAGCAAGGCCGGATCCAATACATCCAGCCTATTGGTGGCACCAATCACAACTATGCCTTCGCTATCCTTAAAACCCGACATTTCGGCCAAAAGGGCATTCAAGGTTTGATCCCTCTCATCATTTCCGCCTTCAAAACCGGCATCCCTTTTTTTGCCCAGGGCATCAATTTCATCTATAAAAATTACGCTTTTGCCGCTTTCCCTGGCTTTTCTAAACAAATCCCTGATCCGGCCCGCCCCCACGCCGACATAAACCTGTACAAAATCTGAACCGGATACGGCATAAAACGGTACACCGGCTTCTCCCGCCACTGCTTTGGCTATCAGTGTTTTTCCGGTCCCTGGCGGTCCGTAAAGAATTATCCCTCTTGGAAGCCTGGCTCCATATCGGGCGTATTTTTCCGGATTCTTTATAAAGTCAATAACATCTCTAATGCTATCTTTCACCTCATCAATTCCGGCAACATCGTCAAAAGTCACCCCGGCCTTCCCTTCAGGACCGGCTGCAATCGAAGATAGCTTTCCCATGCCGCTTTGAGCCTGTTTTATGGACTTGTTCGAGAAAAAATAGAAAATCCCACCAAAAATCAATATAGTCAGCATAAAGCTTCCCGCATCCATAAGGCGGGCTTCGCGGCTTTTTTCATCTACTTCGATATTCTTCCGCAGCAGTTCTTCCTTAAAGCCTTCCCTTCGGGGATTATCAGTAATAAACTCCGTACCGTCCTTATATAAGCCCTTTATCATGTCTCTCTCCTGGAGGTAGACCCTTTGGATCTTCTCCTCATCAACGGCCTGGAGAAATTCGTTATATGATATTCGCTGAGGATCGGGCTGGAGATAAAGAAATACAAAATACGCAATGATTAATAAAAGCCCAATTCCAAGCCCGTATATCAGCCTTTTCTTGTTGTGCAAGCCACTCACCTCTGCATATTTAATACAACTTTTATAACGCGTCAGCATATAATATTATAGCAACGCATAATGGATATACTTTTATATATATTATAATATATAACTTGGTTTTAGTCCATAAAAGCTTTTTTTATTATAAAAAAACCGCAAAATGAGAAAAATTAAGATCTATCTGGCTAATATTCGTAGCATTCGCCTTTTAATGATTGATTTTTTCCGGTTTTTATGCTACAGTATACATCGACATGTAAGGTTGTCTTGCGACCATTTTAATACCCACTTAAAGGGTTGGGACATCTGCTGATCTAACCGTCCCGGAGCGGGATGGGGACCATCGGTTGTACTAACCTTCCCCCGTAAGTGGGCAAGTATTTCAAATAGGGGGGATTCAAATGGATACTTACTCAAGACATTGCATTTTGGAGCTATGGGAGTGTGAAAGAGACCTTTTAAATGATCTGCAGCACATGGAGCGTGTTATTACAGATGCGGCACTGCAAGCCGGTGCGGAAGTACGCGAGGTAGCTTTTCATCAATTTGCACCTCATGGGGTGTCTGGAGTAGTCATAGTATCGGAGTCGCATTTAGCTATCCATACCTTCCCTGAACATGGATATGCAAGCATTGACGTATTCACCTGTGGTAAACGGATTAATCCAAAAAAAGCTGCAGCCATCATTGCTGACAAGTTAGGCGCCAAACGCATATATGAAATGAATGTGGAACGTGGAACGGGCGAAATGTCCATCGTGGATGATTTTTGAATGCAGCTGCCAGGTCAGCAAATAACAGATAAAAGGACTCTGTGCATGAATCTGTTGCATGGAGTCCTTTTTGATATTGTTTAAACCGCCGATTCATTGGGAATAATAGCAAAATAAAATGCTAATTTGAACCTGGAGGTTATTCCCCATGGATCGATATGAATCATCACCTTCAAGAATGAGCAGAAAAAGGAAAAGAAGTAACAGGCATATATATCGTGGCATTATTACCGGTTTGCTTTTTATAACTGCTGCATTTTTATTGTTCTCTTCCGTGTACACATCGATCATCATCAATAGATTGAGGGATATTGATTTCAGTAAAATAGAGAACATCAAACAGTCATCATTCATATATGATATTGATAATAACTTAATCACAAGCATTTACGGAGTGGAGAACAGGATTAATATTCCCTTATCCGATATTCCCCTGCATGTGCGCAACGCATTTATTGCCGTGGAAGACATAAGGTTCTACAATCATCGGGGATTTGACATCAAACGAATTTTCGGCTCCCTCATTGAGAACATAAAGCAGGGAAGATATGCTCAAGGGGCAAGCACAATAACGCAGCAGGTAGTGCGTAACGGCTTTCTTACTCAAAAGAAAACCATAAACAGAAAAATACAGGAAATCTACCTTGCTTACCAGTTGGAAAAAAAGTATTCCAAAGATCAGATTCTCCAGATGTATCTTAACCTGATATATTTCGGCAAAGGTGCCTACGGCATTGAAGCGGCATCCAGGCTCTATTTCGGAAAGTCGGCAAAGGATCTTACCATTGCCGAAGGAGCCCTTCTGGCCGGTATACCAAAAAATCCATCTAATTATTCACCTTTTATAAATCTATCCGAATCCCTGGCCAGAAAAGATCTGGTTATAGATCTCATGGTATCCAACGGATATCTGTCGGCTGAAGAAGGCAGCAGAATCAAACAGGAAAAGGTAAGTCTTTCACCTCCATCCAGCCGAAATTACCCATACAGGTTTTTTATGGACATGGTTCTCGAGGAAGCCGCAGATATATTGGGAGTTAGCGAAGAAGAGCTGTTTTCCAAGGGATACAGGATTTATACATCCTTGGATACAGAGCTTCAGGAATATGCGGAGAAACTCTACACCAGAGATGAACTGTTTCCAAAAAGCCCATCAAGCGGCATCCCATGTGAAAGCGCATTGGTAGTGCTAGACGCTTCATCGGGTGAAATACGGGCCTTAATCGGCGGGCGTGAAGGAGTCAACGACGATAATGTCATCAGAAAAGGACTCAACAGAGCAACGCAAGCACGCCGCCAACCGGGTTCAACCATAAAACCCTTGCTTATATATGCCCCGGCTATTGAAAATCACGGCTATACTCCTGTAACATTTCTTTTGGATCAGGAGAGCCAGTTCGGCAACTACAAGCCCTCCAACTACGATGGCAAATACAGGGGATGGATCACCCTGAGATACGCTCTATCCCATTCCATCAATATCCCCGCCATACAAGTCCTTAAGGACATAGGTATAAAGAACGGCATCTCATTTGCCGAAAGGCTGGGAATACCCTTCGAAGATGAGGACAGGGAACATCTGGCAATTGGTCTGGGAGGTTTTTATAAAGGGGTTACACCCATTGAGCTGGCAAGGGCATATGCGGTTCTGGCAGATAACGGAAAATACAAGGATTACACAACAATTCGCCGCATTGAGAATTCATACGGCATAGTAGTATACGAATCTAAAACCAAAAAAAGCCAGGTTATGAGAGAGGAAACCGCCTTTATCATCAGCGATATACTTCAGGATACGGTCAAAAGCGGCACGGCCACAAAGCTGAAATCACTTAACATACCTCTTGCAGCAAAAACCGGAACGGTACAATTGCCCGATACCAGTGAGTTTTCGGGCATAAACGGACTGAATGACTCCTGGATTGCTGTTTACAATCCCGAATACGTTGTTATAATATGGATGGGCTATGACCATGTGAGCAAGGACCAATATCTGCCGTCGGACGCCCTGGGAGGGATAAGGCCTGCAGAAATTGCAAAACATATATTTGAGTATCTGTACAGGGATCGAAAACCTCCTACCTTTCAAAAGCCTTTAAATGTAGTGGAAGCCAAACTTGATGCAAAAGCCCTGTGGGAAGAAAGAAAGGTCTTGCTGGCATCACCATTTACTCCATCTGGCTATGTTATCACCGAGTATTTTACTCCTGAGACGGTGCCGTCCGAACAATCGCACTACTGGGCAGTACCTCAAACCCCGGCCGATTTTGACGTTACTTTAAACAAAGACGGGCTGCCGGTTATCACCTTTAAACCCATGGATGCATTCGCGGTTTACAATATCTACAGGCTGGAAGAAGGACAGGATACCCCTCTTCATATTTATCAAATTCAAACGGATACCCTTGACACGGTGAAATGGACCGATACCCTTGTAAACCGCGGAAAAAAATACGGCTACTATGTAGTCCCCATACATCCGGAAGTGCTGGTGGAAGGCCAGCCCCTGCAAGGAGCACCCACTCCCACCCTTTCGGTAGAGATACCGTTGTTACCCTCCGAAACTGATACAGGCCAGGAACCCGCTGATGAGAGGCATCAATTACCTGAAACCCCAGAGACTACCGAACCCAATGCAGAGTCACAGTATGAGGAAAATGTCACCAACAGTTTACAGGAGGGAACTGCTCCCAACAACCGCTTGCAGCAGGAACAGAGGAAAAAGACTATAAAGCTGGAGCTGTTGGACTGATGATTATGTTGAAGTCTCGAGCTCTTTCAGCCTTTTTTCTATGTCCTCCCTCTTTACAGTGGTTAAAGGATTTATATTACCCTCCAGGGCTTTTAAAAATTTCTCCCTTGCTTTTTCATATTCTCCTTCCTGTTGGTAAATACATCCAAGGTGATACAGGGTCGATACCTGGTCTTCCTTTATAGATTCGGCCTTAAGAAAGTATTTTTTGGCTTCATCAATGTTTCCCATTCTATAATAGGTTTGCCCCAGGTTATCCAGTATGGCAGGATCTTCATCATCATAATCCAGGGCTTCCAGGTTATAATCCAGTGCTGCTTTTAAATCTCCCTTTTCAATAAGCAAATATCCCAAGGCACCATACACCCTGGAATTCCTGCTCTTTCGGTGGAGTTCCCACAACATCTCTATTGCGGTATCAAGCTCTCCCAACTTCCAATAAGCCAGGCTTATGTTTTGTTTCGCCATGTTTCTAAATGACTCCTTATACCTTCTGTTAAGGAGTACATCCCTGAAAATATCCCTGGCTTTCTCATACTCGCCGGTCTTTAGAAGTATTACCCCGTATGCCAATTTATATGATGGGGTTGACATGTCCCTTTCCATACCCCTTTTATAAAAGTTCTTAGCTTTTTCAGCATTGCCTCTGATATGAAACCAGTACCCCAATAAACCATAAATATTTCCAATGAGACCCACAGTATATCATCCTCCCTTAAAATCCTTTATCCATCAGCCATTGAATAATATCCTCCAGCATTTGTCTCCTTGAAGCTTCACTTATGTTCAGACCTTCCAGGGCTTCCATAAGGGCTTTGGAATTAAAGGCACACCCCTCCAGAACTCCGGGCAGCATATCGACAAAGGCCTCATCCATGGCATCCGAATATACCATGGCCTTTTCAACGGTACCGTTATTGATTACAAAGCCTATCTCTATGCCACCCCAGCTAAATCGGGTATCAATATTTATATTAAAACCGGGGGTTTCACCAAAACGCCATTCCCAGGAAGCATTTCTGCGATATAATTCCCCGACCCTTCGCTGGTCCACATCATCTATTGTAAGTAAGCGGGCATTACCGCNNCCGCCGTAATACTGTTCAAAGCTTTCAGCTATGGCCTCTCTGACCTTTTCTATGGTTATAGCCGGGTCAAGCTCCGCCAGATTAACCACTCGGGAGCGAATTGATTCTATACCCTTGGCCTGAATCTTTTCCTGCGATACCTGCAAATATCTGGTCATCTTCTCCCTGTCAAGGGAAACAAGTATGGTCCCGTGGTGAAGGGCAGCATGTTTTCGATAACAAAAGGCATTGCCGGAAAATTTCCTGCCTTCTATCGTAAGATCGTTTCGGCCGCTGAATTCCGCATCTATCCCCAATTTTCTGACCGCTGCCAGTATCACTTCCAGCTGCTTCGATATATCATACCTATCCCTGTCAACCACAAAGGAAAAATTTAAGTTCCCCAAATCGTGGAATACAGCTCCTCCGCCGGAAATCCGCCTGGCCAGCTTTCCCCCTTCCCTTTCAAGCAGATCCACCCGACATTCCTTCCATGGGTTCTGATTTTTCCCTATGACAACCGTATTTTGATTCTGCCACAGATACAGTATGCATTCATCCCGTACCGTTTGTTCCAGGAGACACTCCTCAACCGCCAGATTCCACCAGGGATCCAGAGTATTTGTCACAAGTATTCCCGTTTTCATTGCTTCAATCCTCCCGCATATCAACCTCTACCTAGACAAGCCGATTATATCAAAGTCAAACTGCATAAAAATGCGAATATATATTATATTATAACACATGCTTGATAAGGGATCCATAGAATGGTATCGTCGCTTTTGTCTTAAGCTCGTACCTATTCAAAAGCAATTATATCCAGCGCCTTATATGTAGCCCAATCCACATAATGGTTTATGGGCAGATTGTGATCCCTTTTGAATTTTATTAGAGCGCTCTTCATTCCTTCCCCGTAGATGCCGTCCAGACTTCCCTGATAGTATCCCTTTTTTTTCAACCTTTTTTGAACTTCCAGAACATGGGAGTTTCGGTCGCCCGGCGACAGCTTTATTAGCTGGCTTCCAAGATTTCCAAAAGGTCCACCGTACACAACCACCTTGGTTCGGTAGGGAACCATTGAATAAAGCTCTTCCACATCATTGTTTCTCATGCGAAAACATCCGGCCGATGCCCTGTATCCTATTGATCCCGGCCTGTTGGTCCCATGTATGCCGTATTTCCCCCATGGTACGTTCAATCCCATCCACCGGCTTCCAAAACCCGAACCCCAATTGCGGGCTTTACTCACTATCTCCCAAACACCTATTGGAGACGGAGTGGCAGGCTTCCCCTGGGCGATGGGATATTTCTTAACCAATTGCCCGCCTTTAAACAGATACAAGGTGGATTCAGTAAGATCTATAAAGATATTATATTCCTCTTCATCAAATGCATCATTAGCCCTAATACTGTAAACGTTGAGATCCGATTGAACTGTTGAAGCGTAATCCTCCATTGCTATATATAGGAGAAAAAAGAATATAATATAGAGCAGTGTTAACACCTCTTTGCTGATTCTTCTTGCAGTCATTTTAACACCTCCTATCAAGCTCATTATATTCAAAGGCCATTTACTTTAGACCCTGCCATAAAATACACCAATCTTAACGATTTAATATTCCATCGCAAATTAAAAAGCGTGGTATGAACCACGCTTTTTAATACTGTGCCCATTTAACCGGCATGAATTATATAAATACCGGCTTAGTGTAACCTTTTCTTTACAATTACGTAGAAATCATTTCCTCCACCGCCGTAGGATTGGTAATCGTATCCCATTCTTTCCAGCTCCTTTATGAGTATCTTTTCCTCGTAAGAATATGCTGATTCAAGGCGAATGGTGATTTCGTCCCTGGGAGACATCTTCTGCAGGCTCTCCCTCAATCGCTTCAGAGCGCTTTCCTCAAGCAGCACTCCCAAGTCAATAGTAAAACTGGCCATTTAATATATCCCCCCAAACATTTGATGCTTCAGTGCACGGGCCAATCAATATATAATCAATACGATATATTATATAAATTCATCTTTTATCATTATAACCTTAAGATATAAAGTGGTCAAACAAAAAAACCTACTTCTGCACGTTTGATTTACTCCTGTTTTTGATATATTATAATACCAACAAGAATGATCTTCTTAATTATTCTTATCCGGAGCTGATATCCTTGATAAAGATACTGATTGTGGATGATTCGGCCTTTATGCGTGTAAAAATCCGTTCAATGCTTGAGTCGGATCCGAACATGAAGGTTATAGGCGTTGCCCGTAATGGGTTTGAAGCCGTTGAAAAGGTTCAACGATATAAACCCGATGTAGTGACCATGGACATCCTCATGCCCCGAATGTCGGGGATTGAGGCGGTTGAAATGATTATGCAAAAATGTCCCACCCCCATACTTCTGATCAGCTCCTTAACCAGGGAAAGCATGGAACAAACTATACAAGCCCTTGAGATGGGTGCCATTGACTATATACAAAAGGATCAGCTCCAGCCCCAAACGCTCATAGAAAAGATAAATGCCATAGCACAGGGTTCGATGCTGGCCAATACACAAAGGAAGAACAGGCAAAACACACAGGCCCACACCTTACCAAGATCAGCCAATAATAGCTTTTCAATTGTTTGTATCGGCTCATCAACGGGAGGGCCCAAAGCACTGGCAGAAGTCATCCCATATATTCAGCCCGCAATTGTCGTTCCCATTGTGATTGCCCAGCATATGCCGCCGCTTTTTACCAAGTTTCTGGCCCAACGCCTTAATTCCATATCAAAAATACCCGTAACCGAGTTGGAAAACAATCAGCAACTATTGCCCGCTCATGTTTATATATGCCCCGGCGGTATGAACATAGCCATAGAAAAAAGGGGTCACGCATTTTTATATCCAAAGGAAAAGTTTAACTATACCTATTCACCATCGGTGGATTTACTTATGAAAACCGCCGGTCAGGTCTATGGAGCAGGCGCACTGTGCATTATCATGACCGGCATGGGAGTTGACGGTCTTGAAGGAATACGGGAAGCCAAAAAGCTGGGCAGCTACGTCATTGCTCAATCGGAATCCACCTGTACAATATACGGTATGCCAAGGGCCATCATTCAAAACAATCTCCATGATGAAATTGCCGATCTGGAAAATATAGCAGACAGAATAAATTCAATGTGCTCCCCATGATTTCATTGGATCCTTTTGTAAAAAAAGGCTTTAATGGATTTCAGATTATACCTTTGAGGCATTATGATATGCTCGGTACTGCCGACAAACAGCACTCCATCGGGATGAAGGGCAGCGCTAAACCTGCTGAACAGCTTTGCTTTCGCTTCTTCGGAAAAATATATGATCACATTTCTGCACAGTATAATATGGCAATTGTCGGGAAAGGGATCCTTAAGCAGGTCATGCTGTACAAAGTCCACACAGGCCTTTACCTTCGGATCAATTATATATAAATCTTCGCGACGGATAAAGTATTTTTGCAGGAATTCCCCGGGCAAAGCTCCCAGGCTGCTGGCTGCATATACGCCACTCCTGGCTTTTTCCAATGCATTCATATCGATATCGGTAGCCAGCACACGGATGGAACTCAGAGGGAGAAATCTGCTTAATAACATTACAACGGAATAGGGTTCCTCACCGGTGGAACAACCTGCGCTCCATACCCTGATATTTCTGTACTTATTCAGAATGGGCGGCAGGATTTCATTTTTCAGTACATCCCATTGAGCAGGGTTTCTGAAGAATTCTGAAACATTTATGGTAATATAATCAATGAACTGCAACAATTTTTCTTTATTGTTCTCCAATAAGGCATAATATTCCCTGTAGTTATTGCAGCCATTGCGGGTCATAAGCGAATCGATGCGCCTCTTCATCTGTCTCTCTTTATAACTGGATAAATCTATGTTTGTTAAGCCAAGAATCTCTTGTTTAAACTGTTCGTATGACCAGCCCATAATATCCCCCTTAACAGGCTTTGTCCTGTTTAACAGCCTGTTGATTGCCTTGGTTCCCAAATAGAGTGTAGCATATATTGCACGAAAAAAAAAGCCGTGAATCCATTTCACGACTTCATTGTAAAGGGGGTCTCAATGCATTTGTGAGGTCGGTATTTAGTATTGCCAGACTTGGAATTATTATTCATAATCCCATAAAAAAAGCAGCTTTTAGCTGCTTTTTATTGATTCTTCAGTTCATCGGGGAAAAATTCTCCCAGATTGACGGTCATCTCCTCCTGTGCCTCCTGTACTCCATCATCTTCCGTAAGTTCTGCCTCTTCCTGCTGCTTGGGCAAAGCCTCCCGAATGCTAAGGCTTATCCTGCGCTTAGCCGGATCTACCTCCAATATTCTCACCTGGACTACATCGCCTATCTTAAGCACATCTTCAACCTTATCAATGTGCCTGTCAGAGATCTGCGATATATGCACAAGTCCGTCCACACCCGGTTCAAGTTGAACGAATGCACCAAAGGTTGTTATTCTGACCACCTTACCGGATACGATGTCCCCTACCGGATACTTTTGCTCTATATTGTCCCAGGGATGAGGAATTGTCTGCTTATACCCCAAAGATATTCTTTCCCTTTCACGATCAACGGCAAGGACTTTAACTTCTATGGTTTGTTCCTGCTGTACCACCTCGCTGGGATGACGGACATGCCCCCACGACAGATCAGATATATGGATCAGACCATCCACACCTCCAATGTCAACGAAAGCACCGAAGTCCGTCAGCCTTTTTACCGTTCCGGTTAAGATCTTCCCCTCTTCCAGGGAATCCCACAGGGCCTTTTTTCTGGCTTCTTCCTCTTCTTCGAGAATAACTCTCTGGGAGGCTACCACTCTGTTACGACGCCTTTCAAGCTCAATTATTCTGAGCCTGAGGGGAGTATTAATCAGAGTATTCAAATCCTCTATATACTTGGTTGACAAATGGGAGGCCGGTACAAAAGCCCGTATGCCGTTTAGCTTGGCAATAACTCCGCCTTTTACAACTTCGGTACATACACCCTTGAACTCCTTTTTGGTCTTAAAGCCTTCCTCTATCTCTTTCCATCTTCTTCTTTCCTCAATTGATTTTCGAGACAGAAGCACATTGCCTTCACCGTCATTGACCTTAACAACCTCAACCTCGATTGAATCTCCTTCATTCCATAATTGCTCTCCGCTTTCAGGATCAACCAATGTCAATTCATCTACAGGAAGGATACCATCCGATTTATATCCAACATTGACAACGATTTCGTCAGGGTTTATGCTGATTATTGTACCCTTTACAACCTTGCCCGGTCTTAACGAAATCACCGTCTTATGGTAATCGTCAATGGTAGCAGCGCCATCATCGGTTTCTTCCTTTTCTGCCACAGGAGCCGGCCTTTGCTGGTCATTCCCCGCCTGTGGATTTTTATCCGATGACACTCTCTCTCCCCTTTCCTGCATCCCGACCGCTTGCTCGTCTGTTTCTGCCTGCTGACCAACATCCTGTCCCATCTCTTCAGCAGGTGCAAGCGTCTTCTCCTCCTCCTGCATTTGATGCCCCTTTCCCAATTCATTTGCTTGATTCATCTTTTCAATTACCTCCTTAATAATCCAATCAGGGGTGGAAGCACCTGCGGTAATACCAACAGTATCCCCGGGATCAAATAAGCTTATATCAATATCCTTTGCCGTCTGGACCGCAAAGGTTCTCTCACAGTGTGCCTTGCATATAGAAAAAAGCTTTTTTGTATTGGAACTGTTTTTACCGCCAATGACTATCATAGCATCGGCCAGCTTCGCTATGGATTCGGCCTCCATCTGCCTTATAGCAGTTGTTCCGCAGATTGTATTATATACCTCAAGCTGCTTAACCTTCTTGCGAACCCGTTCCAATACAGCATCCCATTTCTCCTGCATGAGGGTAGTCTGGGCAACAATACATGCTTTCTCCATGCATAGCATTTCTTCTGCCTCGGCAATATCGTTTATTATAAAGGCCTCATTATTGCACCAGCCGTTTATCCCTATTACCTCAGGATGTTCCTTTTCACCAACAATGATAATTTTATAGCCCATTGAATGATATTTCTTCACAAGCTTGTGGACCCTTTTGACATAAGGACAGGTAGCATCCACTACCTCCAGCCCTTTTTCAACCATCTTTTTATAGACATGTTCCGGGACACCATGAGAACGAATTATTACTGTACCGGAATCAATTCTGTCAACATCTTTCTCAACTATGACTCCTTCTCTACTCAAAGCCTCAACGACTTCAGGATTATGAATAATAGGCCCGTAGGTATAAAGCTTTTCAGCCTTTCCAATATGCTCACACACCGCTTCAACGGCGCGCTTTACTCCGAAACAAAAGCCGGCATTTCTGGCAACAATAACATTCAAGACAGCAATCCCCCCAGTGAAACCTTGTACATTATACATCCATCGTACTAATTCTCATTATAGTCAAGCAAGCTCTTTAGAGCCTGTCCCATACTAACGGACATTTTTTCTAGAATCTCGGTATTTGTCTTTTCCTGAAAATACTCACTAAAATTTATCGGCTTGCCAATCCTTACTGTAATCGATCTAAAGGGTTTGTACTGGCCTACTATGGCAATCGGCAGAATATTCGCCTTTGACTTATGGGCAATGGATGCAATTCCGTGAGAAAAAGCCTGTAATTTGCCGCTTTTATTCCTGGTGCCCTCGGGAAAAATACCGAAAACCTTTCCCTGGCTAAGTATCCGGAGAGAGTGTTTTATTGCCGAAAGATCAGCCGTCCCCCTTTTGACGGGTATGGCCCCAAGAGCCCTTATAATTGCTCCCAATATGGGATTTTTGAACAGCTCCATCTTAGCCATAAAATAGATCTGCCTCGGAACTATACAGCCAATAAGTACTGGATCCAAGGCGGATATATGATTCGAATATAAAATTATCTTTCCTTCCCTGGGGAAGTTTTCCAAGCCCTCTACCTTAGGCCTGTACAGCAAAAACATAATAGGCCGCAATAGGGCCCTGGCAAACTTATAAAACAAAGGCTATCACCTCTTGTCCAAATCAAGTACACCGGCAAGATGGGAACAGACTTCATCAACCACCTGTTCAATCGTCTTTCCGGTTGTGTCAATCAATATTGCATCCTCCGCCTTTCGCAGGGGCGCAAAGGCCCTATTTGAATCATTCAAGTCACGTTTTTCCAAATCCCTTTTTATCTCTTCAAAATCCGTATTATAGCCTTTATCCTGCATTTCCAGCCATCGCCTTCTCGCCCTTTCCTCAAGGGTGGCTGTTAAGTAAAATTTTTTATCAGCATTGGGCAAAACAAAGGTGCCAATATCCCTTCCATCAATTACCAACGAATACCTTTGGGCTAATTCCCGCTGTATTTTAACCAACATCATGCGAACTTCGGGAATAACGGCAATATCCGAAGCTGCTGCCGATACCCGGGGGAATCTGATTAGATCGGTGACATCCTTGCCGTCCAGATACACATGCTGCTGATCCTGGTGATAGAATATGCTTAAATTCGTCATTGATAACATCGGGATTATCTGGGCAGGATCCTTGCAATCCAAACCTTTCTCAAGGGCTTTCAAAGCTACAGCCCTGTACATGGCTCCGGTATCCAAATAATGTATATTCATTCTCTTTGCCACAATCTTTGCAATAGTGCTCTTCCCTGCACCTGCAGGTCCGTCAATGGCTATTGATACGGTTCCCATGGGCAACTCCTTTAATATCAGTTTTCTACAAGATCAGGTCTTAAACGTATAGCTTCTTCCAAGTATATATGTCTTGGTTTTTTTTCCACCTTCAAATATGCGTAAACAAGCATCCTTATACATCGGCTTAAGCTTCCTTCAACATACATCTCCTGGCAGCACAGAAGGGGTATTTCGGTCATTCCCAGTTCTCTGGCCGCTACAGCAGGATATACCGCATCCAAATCCTTTGTAGCCGTAAAAGTGATGCTTACTACATCTTCAAAAGCCAGCTCATTAGCTTTCATTACAGCAGTTAGGAGCTCTTTTGTTTTTTCAATAATTTCCTTTTCACAGTTTTCCTTAACAGTTATAGCGCCCCTAATCCCTTTCAACCGCATAAATTACACCACCCGATGCCCCAAACCAATGGCTACATCATTCAAATGAAGCATTCCTATGCCGAAAAACAATGCCACACTAATATGATCTCCATAGCGGGCAATTCCGACTTTCCCACCTACATTCATCCCTATTGCTTTGTTAACAAGCTGTGAAATTGCCTCTCTTGTTGCCCCTGCCACAGCGCCTTCTTCAGGATGGGTGTCCTGTATAACTCCTTCTCTTTTTGCAGCTACCACTGCCCGTTCAACAATTTTTGTAACCGAGGATATAAATTCCCCTCCAAAATCAACCGCAGCAGTAGCTATTCCCTCCTTATGGAACTGCTCCTTCAATAATTTCTCATGCTCCCTGCTTTTCGTAAGGCACATTTGAATGGCTGCACTCGCCACATCTCTGCTTCCATACAATTCCATAGCTATCCTCCAATCCCATAGAGATCCATGTTATCATTTTAATCAAGCCGGACACCGCTTCATAAATCCTATAAGTTCACTGTAACCCATCACTCATATAAATGGCAGGTATCATTATGCAACAGTAATGCACTTTCTCCTTCTATTGCCCGGATTATCGTCAGCCCGGCATTGCTTAACTTTATTCTTTGTATAAAAGATATGGGCAGACCCAGCAGTTCGATTATCAACAATTTTGAAGTCAGCGCATGGGATACAACCAATATTCCCTGATCTTTATCGATATCAAGCTCCTTTATCTGGTCTATAAAGCACCTTACCCTTTTTTTTACGCAATTTATGCTCTCCCCGCCGGGAGCACGAAAGCCGGGATCCTCGTACCACGACTCCAATTGCCCGGGAAATATCTCCTCTATCTCCTTTATAGTAAGGCCTTCCCATTCGCCGAAATTAGCTTCCCTGAGATGCGGGGTAGCTAAACACACCTTGCCAATCGCATTTCCTATTATATTCCCGGTTTCGGTAGCACGCTTCAAATCGCTTGTATATATAGCCTGTACAGGCGCGTCCCATAGCCGCCTTGCCAGCTTTACAGCCTGTTCTCTTCCCTTGTCATTCAGGGGAATATCCTTTATTCCCTGAGTTTTCCCGGTATCATTCCAGTAAGTTTGTCCGTGTCTTGTTATATATATTAACACTTGCTGATTACCTTTCTTTATGTGGAACGGTCCTTGCTAAGATAAACGTTATATTCATCCCATATCCTTTCAAGCTCCATAAAATCCGACGAAACACCGGGTTTCTTTTTAAGCCCGACAGCAACTATGAGGGCATTAATCAAGCTCAGCGGGGCCACCAATGAATCAACAAAGGATGCCATATCGCTTCGAGCCAGCAAAATATAATCTGCATAGGAAGTCAATGGCGACAGTATTGTGTCGGTGATAGCTACGGTTTTGGCACCCTTGCTCTTAGAAAAAGCCATGGCCTCTACAGTCCGCCGTGCATACCGTGGAAAGCTTATCCCAATTAACAGATCCTTGGGACTTACATGTACCAGCTGTTCCAGGATATCGTTGATACCCGATGTAACCAACCGAATATTATCAAACATAAAGCTTAAGTAATATCCCATAAACTGAGCCAAAGGTGCCGCACTTCTAAGACCAAGTATATAGATATTCCTGGCTGAAAAAATGCTCTCTACAACCCCATCAAAGGCTTCCTTATTGACTTCTTCCAGCGTGAGGCGTATATTGTTCATATCGGCTTTTAATACACTTTTCAACAGGGTGGACTCGTCAAGATCTGATGTCATTTCTATCCGTTGCAGGGTGGTCAGCTTATTGCGGATCAATTCCTGCAGGGCTTTCTGAAGCTTTGGGTAGCCGTCATACCCCAACATATTTGCAAACCTGACAACGGTCGACTCGCTGACTCCCACCTTTTCTCCCAGTTTGGATGCAGTCATAAATGCAGCTTTTTCGTAATTGTTCATAATATATTCTGAAATCAGTTTTTGCCCTTTGCTCATTTTTTTATACTTTTCGTTTATACGGGACATCAGATCTTGATTATCATTCGGCATGACTGGCCTCCTAACAGTGTTTTTATACTTTATTTTAGCATATTACACCGCTTTTGCAAGTTGTTTAATTTCCAGCGTCAAAAATACCCATTCATTTATTGCTGCTCTATTTCATAAATTGTTATACACATGATTTCATTATTCTTTTTGCTTAATCCAAATATCAGGCCTTTATCCTTCAAATTCTTGTTTAAAAAATCGACGATCTTATACAGATCGGGAAAAGCTTTGATTTTTAGTACCGCCTTTATGCTGTGTCCCTTTTGCATGACTCATCTCTCCCTCGTTATTAAAGACTAGCAGGGTGTTGAAACCATCCTTTTACGTTTTCAATATAAGAGTGTAAGGTTAAATCAAAATGGACTGGAGTTATCGCCACATAATTATCGGCTACCGCTGAAATGTCCGTTTCAGCTCCGTCATAATTGGCTCTGTCATCTATCGCTTCGCCCGTAAGCCAGTAATACGGCCTGCCCCTAGGGTCAACTCGTTTAATATAATTCTCCGCATATCTGCGTATACCCAGCCTGACGGTCTTGACTCCCTTTATCTCCTCTTCAGGAACGGCAGGTACATTGACATTCAGGATAGCACCTTGCGGCAGACCGTGCTTCATTAACTTCTCCGCCACATGAATCGCTACCTTCCCGGCAACGGCATAATCATCAGAGTCATAGGATACCAGGGATATTGCAATGGAAGGCAGGCCCAGTATAGCCCCCTCAAAAGCAGCGGATACCGTACCGGAATAAAGAACATCGGTTCCAAGGTTTGGCCCTCTGTTAATGCCGGATATAACCAGATCGACCTTTCTCTCCATTATTATATCATATCCGATTTTTACACAATCAGCTGGAGTTCCGTTAACCGCAAAAGCTCTGACATTCAATTTGGGCAGGCTTACCGGTTTAATTCGAAGTGGTTTATGAAGTGTAATGGCATGACCGGTAGCACTCCGCTCTTCATCGGGAGCAACTACCGTCGTCTCACCAATTGTGCTCATGCTGCTAGCCAATTGTTGAATCCCCTTGGAATAAATACCGTCGTCATTGCACACCAAAATTCTCATATGCTTCTCCTTGTTCGGTAATTATTTGCCTTTTTCCTTATATATCGCTTATTTCTAACGTATACCTCCCTGTTTATCAATATACACCGGCATTCTGAAAGATACGACACCAAACGCCATAGGAGCATATTCACAGTTTATTATTCCTTTTTATCATATTATTCACAATTATCAGCTTTATTATATCATTAAAAGGACGGGCTCTCAACATACCCTTTGGAAAAGTTAACAAAATTTAATATTATGGATTAAATACAACAATAATAAGTTTAGTAAACGAAAACCGGACAGGGAGTGACTCTTTTGATACAAATCGATGATGCTGGAAGCGGGAGCCTCATAGGAGGTACGTGTATCGGGGCTATGCGAACCGAAACAAAGGAATATGTTTATGATTTTATTCCCGTGGAATGCTATTACCAGGGCGCTTTTGAAAACAAAGCATACATTACCAAGTGCGAAGACATAGTCAATTCATTGCTCTCACAGTTGGCTCCGTGCAAAAATGAAAATATTATGATATGCCAGGGTTATATGTTCGAAAGCGTAAGGCGTTCATTGGGCAGAAAGGGTTATGCCGTACAAAGTACCAGGATCCAGAACCCATTGCAAAGCGCAATCGAAAATACATTTCAGGATTATGCCTTAAAGCTGGGGCTTCCGGTACAATACGTCAAATATACCCGATATCCTTTTCACTTTCACAGGATTCTCCGCTGGGTATATGCGGATTACGAGAAACGCCATCTGCTTTGCAAAACCGGCTGGAGGAGCTGGAAAAAATACGGTCAGCTTGATATACAGATAACCGAAGACATAATTTTCAATAAAAACTATATATGCCTCAAATGCGGGAAAAAAATAAAACCCGGCAGTGATGTGCGGGTTTTGAAATACACCAGCAACTGTCCCAATACAATCTATCTCCATAAAAAATGTTAGGCGTCCTTGAAAGGACGCCTCTATGCATACTTTTGAAATATTTACCCTACATTACACCGGATGTACCTTATTCTCCTCATCCAGCAGCGTACTGTCTATTTTGTATTTTTGTGCCTGGCGGTATTTGAAGAAGTTCATGGCAACCTGCGGGAACAAGGCGTAGGAAAGCACATCTTCCTCCTGCTCCACATAGGCCTTTATTTCTTCCCGATATTTGTCCAAAGCCGGTTCTAGATCATCAGCTGGACGATAGGTAATCGGCTCCTCATCGCCGATGATCTTCTTGCGGATCTCTTCCTTGATCTCTCCCGGAGGTCGTCCGTATTCGCCCCTTACATAAGCTTTGACTTCGGCAGGAACCATCTTGTAACGCTCGCCGAATATCACATTTAATACCGCCTGAGTACCCACAATCTGGCTTGTCGGGGTAACCAAAGGAGGATAACCCAGATCTTCACGAACCCTTGGCACTTCCCTCAATACTTCTTCATATTTATCCAGTTTGTTTTGCTGTTTCAGCTGGGATACCAGATTGGACAGCATGCCTCCCGGCACCTGGTATAACAGGGTATTTACATCCACCGACAGCACTTTCGGATTGAGCAGTCCTTCACTTAAATACTTTTCCCGCAATGGTCTGAAATAATCGGCAATCTGGCTCAACACATCCAAATTAAGGCCTGTGTCATAAGGTGTATCCTTAAGGGCAGCTACCATCGGCTCGGTTGCCGGCTGGGAAGTCCCAAGAGCCATAGGCGAAATAGCGCAGTCTATGACGTCAGCCCCGGCTTCTACGGCCTTCAAATAGGTCATGGAGGCCAAACCGCTGGTATAGTGTGAATGAACCTGAATCGGTATTTTTATGGCCTTTTTAAGCTCGGTTACAAGTTCATATGCATAGTAAGGAGTCAAAAGCCCGGCCATATCCTTTATACAGAGGGAATGGGCCCCCATATCCTCCAGTGCCTTGGCTGTTTCAATATAGTGCTGGATGTCATGAATGGGACTTATTGTATATACCACGCTGGCCTGTGCATGAGCGCCTTCATCTATAACCGCTCTGATCGCCGTTTCAAGATTTCTGATATCGTTTAAAGCATCAAATACCCGTATTATATCTATACCATTGCCTACCGCTCTTTTTACAAATTCTTCAACCACGTCGTCGGGATAATGTTTATAACCCAGGAGATTCTGGCCTCTTAGCAGCATCTGCAACTTGGACTTCTTTACAACTTTTCGTATTTTGCGAAGCCTTTCCCAGGGATCTTCATTCAAAAAGCGCAGGCAGGAGTCGAAAGTGGCTCCGCCCCACATCTCAAACGAATGATATCCCACCTGATCCATTAACTCCGCTATAGGTAGCATATCTTCAGTAGTCATTCGGGTTGCGATCAACGACTGATGCGCATCCCGAAAAGCAGTTTCAGTTATTTTTACCTTTGCCATATATATAGCCTCCTAAAAATAGTTTTATCCAAAGAGATTGAGAAGCACACCCGCCGCAATGGCCGAACCTATGACTCCGGCTACATTCGGCCCCATAGCGTGCATCAAAAGGAAATTGCTTGGATTCTCCTTCTGTCCTACCACCTGGGACACACGGGCAGCCATGGGTACAGCCGATACACCGGCCGAACCGATTAAGGGATTGACTTTACCCCCCGTCAGTTTATACATAAGCTTGCCCAGCAATACGCCTCCCACCGTCCCGAAGGCGAATGCAATCAGTCCCAAAGCGATTATTTTCAGCGTGTCGGGGGACAGAAATCTTTCGGCTGTTGCCGTTGCTCCCACCGTCACTCCCAGAAATATGGTAATTATGTTGATAAGTTCGTTCTGAGCCGTTTTGCTAAG
Organism: Clostridiales bacterium DTU074; assembly: GCA_001513075.1. GTDB lineage: Bacteria > Bacillota > Clostridia > Caldicoprobacterales > Caldicoprobacteraceae > DTU074. The sequence goes on from LFSE01000086.1 coordinate 54,818, forward strand.
ACGATCCACCACAAGGCTTTCTCTTAACAGATTGCCCAGCATGAGGGTCCCCAGCAATGGAACCGAAGAAGGTACCAAAAGGGAACCTACCACGGTAACAACTATTGGGAATAAGATTTTTTCAAGCTTGGATACTGGCCTGAGCTGTTCCATAACCACCTGGCGTTCTTTCTTTGTGGTAAGTGCCCGCATTATCGGAGGTTGAATTATGGGCACCAATGCCATATATGAGTATGCAGCAATGGCTATAGGCCCTAATAATTCGGGCTTTAATCTGCTGGTAAGAAATATGGCGGTAGGTCCGTCAGCTCCTCCGATTATGCCAATGGAAGCTGCTGCAGGATTATCAAAGCCCAGCAGTCTGGCCAAAGTAAAAGCCACAAATATACCAAACTGAGCAGCCGCTCCCAGCAACAAACTCTTGGGATTGGCAATAAGCGGGCCGAAATCTGTCATGGCCCCGATACCCAGGAAAATAAGGGGTGGGTATATGCCGAGTTTTACACCTTCGTACAGATAATATAAAAGGCCTCCTATCTGCTTAAGCTTCATCTGGCCGTCGACCATCTCATACTGAGGCTCGGCGGTCAATCCTGCCAGGGGCAAATTTGCTAACATCATACCGAAGGCTATGGGTAACAGCAGCAGCGGCTCATACTCTTTCTTTATAGCCAAATAAATTAAAAACCATGATACCGCCAACATCAAGGCCTGCTTCCATGTAATGGCTGCAAAGCCGGAATCCCTAAAGAAATCAAATATCACGTCAAAAAAAGGTTTATCCATTGTATAGCCCCCTTGCAATATATCTTATTGTATAGCCAACATCACATCATCCACATTTACCGAGGAACCTTTCGATACCTGTATGGAAACCACCTTTCCATCTCTGGGTGCCATAATTTCGTTCTCCATCTTCATAGCTTCCAATATCAACAGTACCTGGCCTTTTTTGATCTCATCTCCCACATTAACTCTAACATCCAGTATGGTACCGGGCATGGGTGCCTTAATTACCTCAGCTCCGCTCGGTATTGGCTGTGAACCGGTTGCTTGTGCGGGAGCTTTTTCTGTCGCAGGGGCTGCAGCCGACTGTGGTTGCGGCGCCGGAGCAGCAGGCGCTGCTTGAACCGGTGCAGGACTTACCGGTGCAGCTTGTACATATGGTACAGTCGCAACTCCTCCCATTTGACCCATAACCTCTTCTACCTCTACTTCATAGGATTTTCCGTTTACAGTTATGATAAATTTTCTCATCTTAATACTTCCTCCTTAAACATTAGATTAATTTTCTTCTATCATATATTACAGCCTTGCAGAAATCTGCTCCTGCCGACTGGCTCTATTCCACACGGGCGTAATGGCGGGAACGCGCCTTATAGACCTTACCATAATATCATGGGTAGACCGATGCAGGGATGCAGCAATTGCAGCAGTAATAACCG
>LFSE01000134.1 GCA_001513075.1 Clostridiales bacterium DTU074
ATAATAATCCTACCTGATCCTGTTCGTTTCCACTAAATTGAGATATAATCTCCGGGCATTTTCGGCAATGCTCTGTTAGAATCTGTATTTCTTCTACAGGTAATGGGGAAAACGGAGTCACACCAACCATTTTCTGATCCACATACATAATCAGTTTCTCTCCCCATTTCTGTATACCCTCTATTAAATCAATACCAAATCTTAAAGGGTAATCAAGAGTAGCGTATAAAATCAAACTGGCAACAGGATTTAAATCATTAGCTATAACTCTGCATCCCAAGCGTATAGCTTCAAAAGGTATTGACCCTCCACCAGCTGTAGGATCAAGTACCGTTAACCCATGTTCAATTGTAACAGGATTGTGTTCATAAGCTCGGTTGTAGCCGTATAGATCTTCGCTTTCCCATTTTAGAATAGTTCCTAATATATTTTTTATGTGGTCCGATTTGGCAAACTCAATCCTCTCATTAACATGGGCAGGATCTGCTGCTATTCGCTGAATTTGTATTCTTTCACTCTGCTTAGGCCATGGTCGGGGAATACGTTGCGATTCCATTTCCCAACGAATTATAACCGGATGATTGGACAAACTGGGGTCTGATTCACACAGCATGTGTATAGTCTCAAGATTCTTTTCTCTTCTTGCTTGCTCTCTTTCAATAGCTTTAAGCACGATACTGTCTGCCTCCAAATATTCAGCCCCTGTTTTGTCAGTTTTTATCCTTTCAATAAGCGCAGGTTTAAGCGTCCACTCCACTCCGTTCACTATTGCCTGTACCTTTTCAATGCCGAGCTGGCAAAGAAACCAGTCGGGGTCCGTATCAGCAGGCAAAAGCGAAGCCAAAATCGCTGCCCGACTGGGAGTCAGAGGCCGCCTTGCCCACCAAACATGGAGATAGTAAAGAGGTGGCAGGGCAGAGCTAGCACCCCTTTCCCTTTGCGTCTCGGCCCCAACCTGATGGCAGGGAAAACCAGCTTCTATAAGACGAACATCATTCAGCTGCTTAATCATTTGTATCTACCCTCTCTACCTTCGAAGTCTTTCCAGCATCTGTCCAATATCCTTGCTCTGAGGCTGACCACCGAGCATCAACCGCATGCCCGCCTTGGCCCAGCGATTCTCAGCTTCACCATACTGGGTTATCCTGCTCAACCAATAAGCTGCCTCTTCGCGGCTGAACCGCTGAATACGCCAGGCCATAAGCTCCACCCGATCCATGTCCTGCACACGCTCCTGCAATTTAAACAATAGACACAGCTTAACCCCTGCTTCCTCATCCAAAGGGAGATTTCCCCGGAATGTGATGCGTTCACCGTTGAGAAAAGTATGAAGCTCCAGGGGAACACCTTCTCTATCCCTTACTTCTCTTATGATGGTCTGTATTATCGGAATACACCGTCTGAGAGACTGACCGTATATAAGCCCTCTGTCTTTCAGATGGTTTTTAGTCTTTGAATTTTCATTATCAATCCACACCCGTTCTTTGATCACCAAAACAGGCACCGGTTTATCCTTATGCTGCGTTACCCTTAGAATCCAGGACGCCTGTTTCAGCATGGAATTTATTCTGTTTCTCATGTATTTGTTTTCCATCCTTTATGCCTCACTCTCTTTTTTGCCTTGCTCAATCCTGGGTTAATTCTTTAATCAAAGGACAAGTCTTGTCCGGCTTTTCTATTTCAATATATGCTTCTGCATCGCTGTTCATATCTATAACCCCACCCATTATTTCAAACAGCTCACCCAAAATTTTCATGGATTCGGGAGGCACATCCATAAGCTGAAGCCGGATTGTCCCTCCTTTTGGAAGCTGTATATTGGCCAAATCCAATATTTTAATGGAAGAGGTCGCTCCCCTGTTGTATAGACTTCCCAATCTTTTTAGTATGGGCAACAACTTTTGCGCCCCTTCCCTGCCCGATAACCTTAATGAATCAGGCTGCTGCTCCAGCCAGCCCCGCTCGGCGGCCTTAGCCCGGGTTATCAATACATCGTCGGATAACGGGGTATACAAAGCCGCTTCGGTGCCTTGAATCAGCTTGGGTTTTTCAGCTTGGTCAGCTTCTCCATGGAAGGCTGCAAATCGCCCTTCTTTTACCAGATCAACTATTACCTCTTGCACGTCCTGCTCCGATACTCCGCTGAATTCATTTTTCACAGCCTCCATTACCTCATGTACAGTGGCAGTGCCGTTTCTGCTGACAGCGGATATTACATTTTCCCGAATGCTATCCGGTGATACTGCCTGGACAACTCCCCATCCTCTTTTTTTGGCCCCTTCCGGCGTAACAAGCATATATTTGTTTTCCATCAGGTTGACGCCCAAAGGAACGTGGTTGTTTTGATCATAAAATTCCGCTGGCTTCGTGCTGTTATCATCTTCCATGCAAAAAACGCACCATATACCCTTTTGAACTCCCGAACGTATTATCTGTTCCAACACGCCAATTCTCACAAGCACCGGCCAGCTTCTTAAATTGAAGAAATTCTCTTTCAGCCTGACGCTGGAAATCGTATCACCATTTGCAAAGAACAGCCTGCTTAGATTGGTCAAATCAGCCGTGTTGTTGCTTTCTTCCGTCAACAGCTCTTTTTCCTCTATCAGCATGTCCAGAATCGTTTGGATAAAGGGTACGCCCCCTTCACCACCGGCGGTTTTGATCTCCTTCACAACTATATGGCCGCTGGCCGAAGGAAAATACAGCCTTGTATAAACCCTCGCAATAGCTGTGCTTAATGACTGTTCCCTCTCACTTTCACGCTTTTTAAAATCGTCTTCGTTCAATCGAGCAGGATTTACTCCATAGTTTTGCGGATTATTAGCCAGCAATTGCATTGCCTTTACCTGCCGCGCAATGGTTTCAATCGTCTGCCTTGCCTCTTCCCTCCTGGTATTCTCCATGTCAAACATGCTTTGCTGTTGGTTTTTAACCCTGACCGTTTCGGGCACAAGCAGAAATACCATATTCTGCTGTTCCCGCGGCATGTTAATCCCTTTTGTATATATCATCTTTTCAATATCTATCTCTTCAGCGGTTAACGACACAACGGCAAGTATGGGTTTATTGGTTTTATCAGGAATGTGTTCCGGCAGCGTTACGTTATGCTCAATATGAAACGGTCCCACACCCTCCTTTATCATGGTGCGCACCTTGCTTTCCATAAGTACCTTTATCTGGTCATACCTTAAAGCTGTGCGGATTCTGGCAAGGACGCTGTTGATGGTGGGTTCGCTGCTGGCAAAATACTTGCCCTGTTCATATCTGAGGTAAAAAGCAGACTCAACTATTGTATCCAAAGCCATCTTTACCTGGGAGGGGGTCAGACCGGGAAAAGACACTGCCAATAATGCTTCGGCCTCCGTGATACCGAAAATTTTTGAATTCAGCCCTTCTTCCCGCCCGACCAGACTGTTCAAAAAAACGGTCTTCCATGTATATTCGTACAGGGGATGGCCGTAAGGGTGCGGGTTGCGTTCATCCTCTATCTGGGCATTGCTTTTACCGGTTTGCAGCATCCCGGTATCCACACTGCCGATGTCGGCATTAAGCACAAACAATAAGTCTGAACTTCCGGTGCGCCCCAAGATTTCGTTGACCACCCTTTCCGAACGCAAATCCAAATGGCATGCATGGATCATGGGCACACTTTGTTTTCTTTGCCACAAACTTCTAACCGCCAGGGCGAGCACCCTCAATACACCCCGGGTACCCTGAAAGGTCTCCGCATCAGCAAGCTTATAATTCAAAAAATCAATCAGAGTCGGATGAAAGGGATAATTGGCAATCATCCTCTCTTTAAAGTTCTCACTAATAGCTTCACCGGGCAGCATGGGAGAATTCTTTCTATACAAAGCCATGTATTCCCCGGCAACTTCCCGGGCAGCATCCCGATCTATAGACTCAAACAGGCGTTTGGTCAATACGGACGAAATTTCCGCCGCCTGAACGGGGGTAACCTGCACGGCATCACGGGCTACTACACTGGCCACGCCTTTCACCGCCTTTTCCCCTATTCCGACGGCATCGTCCAGCGATACTTCCTGGCCGCGGACATTGCTGATTAGCTCCGCCAAATACTCGGTTTGCCTTGCAAAAGCATCAGCAGCGCTGGCAAGGGTCAGTATGACGGAGATTCCCCGATGATTCCTCGCGTAACCGTGAAGCGCCATCAAAAACGCAGCAAGCTGATTGGCTCCATCAGGGCGGGCCGCCTCCAACCGGGCTGCGTATTGTGCAAGTTCATCCAGCATTATAATAACCCTGCGATCTTTGAGCACTTTTTCGAAATAATTCCTGCCCGGCGCTGCATAGGAAGTCGCATCCTCCTCAACCTCCCGATAGAGGGCCTCACCGCCGATCTGGTAAGCAATCTCCCCCCAAAGGGTATACGGGATCAGCAAATTGCCCTTTGGCTTGTGTACTGGTATCTGATCCCCGGCCACACCCACGACCGACACGGTTCCGGGTTCGGGCAAAAGCTCAGGGGATATTATATCCCTCGTTACTTCCTGTAATTCTTTTCCTCTATATGCAATGTGCACGCAGGCAATCAATGTGTGGGTTTTACCGCCGCCAAACGCAGTCTCCAAACGGTGTATGGCCGGCACAGTCATATCTCCCGCAATTCTTCCAAAAACTTCTCCCAAAGTCAAACGCAATCCCTGGGTTGGATAGGTCGCCTCTTTGAAAAACAGCTCCGCATTTGTGTAGACGCTGTCAATATCACTCCTGCCTCTTTTATAATAATCAATTACCGGGCCGAGTGAAGCGGTAAACACTTCCGGATTAAAAGAGCCGGTTATAATTTCCCTCTTAGGTATACAGGTATCCAATATTGACCTCACAACCTATCACCTTCTCTTAAAGAAAATAAAACGAAAACATATGATCATTACCTATGTTCGATAAATATATCCAAAATCCTGCTATTTTCTCACCTTTTTTCATTAACCCTCAGGCCATTTTGATTTATTGTTGGAATAATAAGCTTTTTGCATAAGCGGTATGAAGCCGGAACAAAACCTCAAACCCCATACCCCCCTATATTCCCACCAGTCCGCATGCATGCTTCCACGCTTCCAGAACCTTTTCCCGCTCCTCCTTCTTACAGCTGTAGCTCATGAGGAGCACACTTCTGTTTCCCACTTTCGATGCCTTAAGATACTTTATGAAATATTCTTCCAGGCTCTCATCCCTGCGCGGAATGCTGCCGTAGTACACTTTTCCCGCCTCAGCGCATCGCCTTAGAACATACTCCATGTCATGCTTATCCGGATTGCCGAAGTTAATTCCCCTGACGTAAGGCAGTTTCATTATGGCTTCAAACAGGTGGGGGTTTTTCCCGCAGTAATGAACATATCCTCCGCCAAAATGAGAAAGCACCTTTTCCAGATACGGAACTATAAATTCATCAATATGCTCTTGGGAAAGCAAAGTAGACGTGTCTTCGCTTGTCTTAATCCCACCTATTGAGCGGGGCATGACCAGCTCATTATAATGGGCTACCATCTCGTCCGAATTGGGAATGACTTTAAAACATTCCTCCATACCTCTAAAGATTGCATGGCATGACAAGTCCAACAGATGATGAACAAATTTGGGGTCGTCATATAAATCGTAAAAGATATCATCCCCGTACACCAGATGTGCTATATCAAAGGGACCCTGCAGATCCATGGGATAGACCATACATCCGGTACCTTCCAGCTGCTCGGCCATATAGGCCATATGCTCCAATCCCATTTTGAACTCATCGCCGATGTTTAAATCCTCCGGTCCCATGAGCTCTAACTCGTCCTTGGACAGATGCTGCTGCATCCAGGGCATCTTGTCTGCAAACAACTCCTGTTCCAACCCGAACAGAGTAGGGAATGTTCCGCAACCCATGTTGGCCCGCACCGACGGCACCGCCTGGGCACCCCCGTTTACCGCTGACATCATGATACGAAACTGGGAAGCGAACATCTTATCCTTGTCGTAGTGTATTTCTTTTAAGTTAAATTCGGGGAACATCGTGGATTCATTCTCAGCCAGAGGACAGGACAGAAGCAGGGGATGAACCTCCGGCTTCTCTCCCTTCCATACCGCTATTTGAAGCCGGGCAGCCTTCTCAAAGTCATTCTTACGCGTTTTCAGCTGCTCAATAGCTTCTTTTATGGCGTCTATCATACAATAATAACCTCCTTTATATCGCAATAACGTGCTTCTTCTTATTCCCTTAACAATTGTCCACCTGCTTCACAAGCAGCATAAAACATTGGGCCTAAAACCATATAATCCTTTTCTCGTCAGCCGACTGCCTGGCTTTCAGGCAGACTTCGGTCACATAAAATGAATCATGGGCGCTGATAAGGCATTTGCCCTGTTCCCTCACCTGCTTCAAAAAGTCGACAAATATATTCTGTTCGGGCAGCAGTGGAATCTCCCTTATTCCGTCTATCTCATCATTTATCAAATACACCTTGCTGCCCCTGACTTCCAAAATACCGCGGGTACCCGCTATGCGCAACCGGTCATCGTCATGGCTGGGAGCCTCCTTGGGACGCAGATAATCAATGCTGCCCGAACCGAATACCTGATTTGATAACACGAAATGGCACAGGGCAGATACCTCCAGTTCTCCGTGATCCCGATTGCAGCGTGCAGAATGGGAAGCAAATACCGATTCAAATTTTTCGCCGCTAAACCAGTAAAGCCAATCAATTGCATGGCTTCCCACCCAGGGAATGGTGCCACCGTAAGTTGAACGGGACTTGAAGAATTCACTCCTCCGGCCCAGTTTATATGACTTTTGAGCATTCATAAGCCGAATTTGCCCTACCGCCCCGCTCTTCACCATCTTCCAGGCCGTCATAAAATGGGCGGTATACCGGATTCCGAACATGGCCGCAAGATGGGCTTTCGATTGGGAATACACCTCTTTCAGCTCCTCAAGCTCTTCAAATGTGGTGGCAACCGGCTTTTCAACAAAGGCGTGGATCCCCTGCTTCAGCACCTGCATGGCAACCTTGGCGTGATGCCCGAAGAAGCAGTTAATCACTGCAATATCGGGCTCTACCTCATCAAGCATACTCATGTAATCATCGAATACCCGGGGGGCATGCCCAAGAGCACAGGCTGCCCTGTAGACGGCGCTCATATCCTCTCCTTCCGAGCCAGGGGCTATTCCCGCTATAGATATATTCCTATCCTCTCTTATGCCCTCCATCGCATAATTGTAATGTCCGCTGCTCCCTATAAAAGCTACTTTCATTCCAGACCCTCTCCCTCAAAAAACACATATTTGTCTAAATCCATTTTTCTGCCGGCCTTGGCCCAGGAAACTCCGATCTCGTGGGGCAGCTTCCCTTCCCTATAGCAGGTCTTAAATACCTCGTTCAACCCTTCCACCCAGGTTATCCTCCTGTTTTCATCATATCTGATCAGCTTTTCCGGGAAATGGGAAATACGCGGAACTGCCTCCTGCATGCCGTTTATGCACAATGTATGGGAACTGGCGGCCTCAATCCCGCAAACCACCGGTTGCAAAGCCCTGATGGCATCCATAGTCAACCATAGCTTTTTCATGATGTCTTCTTCCGGATCGCCATAGACCTTGCGGCTACCATCACTGAACACGGCCACTATGTTTTCCCTGCTGCCATCCGTTTTTCCGTATATCACCTTTGCCCTTTCAAATTCAAAGCAGAAAGTAGGATTGAGTGTCTCCATCACCGCATGAGTAACGTAGAAAAGCAGTTCCACACCATCCCGTGTATAGATTCTGACGGCAGCAGTGTCAAAGTTTTCGATCTCATTGGCACGATACAGCTCGGCTGTCAGGTAATCGGGCCTGGCGCTCTCATCCTCCCTTTGCCCCAGGAGATACAGCATGTTGTGCAGGTAGTGAGCCGTGGCATTACTGGCAACGCTGTCCAATATCCATCTGCCCTTTTCATCCCGCATTTTCCCCGCCCAAGCCCGGCTGTAATAATCCTTATTTCTGGGCCACAGAACGATGGATTTGAACCGCTTAGGCCTGCCAAACAACCCGGCCTGAATGTCCTTCTTTAGGGTACGTATGGCGTCGCTGTACGACCACTGGTAGCCTATCGCCACGATTTTGCCTGACTTGTCCCTGGCTTCAATCATCTGCCGGGCCTCCTGAATGGTAGCGCTTACAGACTTTTCACACAGCACGTTACTTCGGCGGGCCAAAGCAAAACAGGTTTGTTCGCAATGAAAATGAATCGGGGTCGATATTATGGCCAGATCTGCTTTGGAGTACGCATAGAACTCTTCCATAGAGGAAAAAATGGGAACACCCATCTCCTGTAGCTCATTTAAATAACGGCAGTTTTGCGGATTTGGATCCACCACGCCTGCTATTCTAAAATCACCCCGGCCTAAATTGCTCAGCAAGGCATCAACATACAGATTACCATATCCCCCAATGCCCACCAGCAAAATGGAAATTTGATTGCTATCACCCATTCCAATCCCTCCATGGTATTCCTTTATATTTAATATATTTACTTTGGGATCATACTCGTGGAAATAGAGCCCGTCCCTGACCGTGAACTCAGTTATTTCACCAAATATACAAACAACATTTTTTGAAACATCAATAGATGCATTGGAGGAGACAGTGTCAGGGATATAGAATACACCATCATCAACCATGTCTGCACATTATAAGAGTTGTGATCAACAGTGTAAGAGGTCTCCAGTTTTTTGAAAGAAATTACAATACTTATCCACATTGCTTAATAAATCTCATTATAACAATCGTTAGAACAATTGATGCTATGAGTAAACAAACAAGATATAAATAATTGATGAATGGAATAAATATTATAATATAGCCCAACACAACTGCAAGCTGCAACATTAAATACTGCGTCCACCGTCTGTCAGCTTCTTCATATATAGCCCGATGATCGCTCATGCTCATTTCCTTTATTCCCGAAAACAGGTAGTATAAAAAAGAAGCACAGATGCAAAGAATGGTAACTGTCTAATTACAATTGTAAATTATAACAATCTGGCAATCAACCTTTTATGTATGAAATCATGGAACATATTGACGCCATTTCAAATTACTATTGGACTATTGAAAAGATTTACATTATAATATAGACATTACGTATATTTATACACAAATAATCATAATGTTAAGGAGTGAGTAAAGCACATGGATATGGACAAGGTTCAAATTGTTATTGCTATGTGTATCTATATCTCGGTCGTTATTGGGATTGGCGCATACTATGCAAAACGAGCCAGCCAGAGCAGCAGTCATTTTTTGATTGGTGGCAGATCCTTAGGACCTTGGGTCACGGCTATGGCTGCAGAAGCTTCCGATATGAGCGGCTGGCTGCTCATGGGGCTGCCGGGTGTAGCTTATTGGTCAGGTATGGGAGAGGCTTTCTGGACGGCTATCGGCCTGTGTATAGGTACATACTTAAACTGGTTGTTTGTAGCAAAGAGGCTGCGCGTTTACTCCCATGTTGCAGGAGATGCCATAACCATACCCGATTTTTTAAGCAACAGGTTCAAAGAGGATAAGAAAGTTATCATGATCATTGCAGCCCTTTTCATCCTGGTATTTTTCGTCATATATGCCGCCAGTTGTTTTGTGGGGGTCGGCAAACTATTCAGCATGCTCTTCAACACCAAATACATATACACCATGATTATCGGAGCCTTGTTTGTAGTCTCGTATACTTTCGTTGGAGGCTTTTTGGCTGAAAGCGCCTCGGACTTTTTGCAGGGCGTAATAATGTTCTTTGCCCTGACCATTGTGGTTATTTTTGGGATAGCAACGGCAGGGGGATTATTCTCCATGGTCGATAAGGCAAAAGCTATCCCCGGTTTTTTTGATATTTTCTCCATGGCTCAGCCCAAAACGTTAGACGGAGTTCAACAGGTTGAGAATAGCCTGCCTCAATTCCTCGAACCGATCAAATTAGATTGGCTGTTCATTATTTCAACCCTTTCCTGGGGGCTGGGTTATTTCGGCATGCCCCACATATTGGTAAAGTTTATGGCCATCAACACATCGGATAACATAAAGTTCTCACGAAGAGTAGCAACCGTTTGGGTTATCATATCTCTGGCAGCCGCAGTGCTTATAGGTATGGCGGGCAGGGTACTCTATCCGGATGCCTTTTTGACGCCCAGTTCATCGGAAAACATATTCATACTTATGTCAACCAATTTCTTTATATCCATATTGGCAGGTATCGTACTGGCAGGCATACTGGCTGCAATTATAAGTTCTGCCGACTCTTATCTCCTGATATCTGCATCTTCCATATCCAAAAACATATACCAGGGACTTTTCAATAAAGAAGCCGATGACAAAGCGGTACTTAGGGTAACAAGACTAACACTGCTGGCAATATCCCTGGTCGCAATATTGATTGCACTCGATGAAAACAGCGTCATATTCAGAGTTGTATCCTTTGCCTGGGCGGGATTTGGCGCTACCTTCGGTCCAATCATACTTTTCTCACTCTTCTGGGAAAGGACCACAAGGGCGGGGGCTATTGCCGGCATGATTGCAGGCGGTGCAACGGTGTTTATCTGGAAACTGCTCCTCAATCCCCTGGGAGGAATATTCAGTATATATGAACTGCTGCCGGCGTTTCTGATATCATGCATCGCTATCGTGGTAGCTTCAATTTTGTCCGAAGGACCGTCCGAAGAAGTGAAGAAAGAGTTCAGATTTGTTAAGAATTACAAGGCAGTCTAAAAAGACTGCCTTTTTTTATATTGTATACGATTTTTCCTTAAGCTATCCAGACATTGAATATTATTGACACCAAAGCACATCGTTACAACCGTTTTTTTATGCCTGAATATTCTCCTTTATCTTTAAGCTTCTATGCAACCAAGGCCGATGATAATATGCAGCGGTTACACCTATACCCAGCAGCAATAATATAATGCTCAGAACAAAGGGCAATGCTTTTGAAATATCGCTCAACAGTCCTCCTATATAGCCGAATGGTACGCTGATCAGCATTATTGCCGTCTGAAGCAAGGCCATAATCCCTGAACGCTCTTCAGGATCGGCATGGATGGCGACCAAAGATTCCCGAAGCGTATTCAGCACGGCACCTCCCAGCGCTTCAAAAAATAAGGAAATAAAGAGTACCACATATCCCCACATGCCTATATTTTTGATCGAAATCAGCAGTATATAACCGAATATGGAGCTTATAAATCCTCCATACAGCGGCCATTTCAGATTTGTTTGCTTAATCCGCGAAATAACAGTGAAGAAAAGGATAATGGTGAGTATGTTACGCACCATGGGAAAGATGGGCAACAAGGGGTTGGGAACACCGATTCGACGGGAGGCCACTATCTGCCAGAAGGTTGTTCCCAACATCGTTACAATTTCAACTATAACACTGACGATTAGAGCAAATATTGTCCCTTGAGAATTTAGCATCTTGCGCAATGCGCTTTTATACCCTGCCAGCATTTCAAGCCATGATATATTGCGATATACCTTACGCCTGGTCTCGCCTATACTCGTTTCTGTTGAAAACCTGTACAGAATTATTATTTTTAAAGTCATTACGATAAAAGCATTTATATACAGTATCCGTATTGCCGGCACCAGCGTTAACTTTGACACCAGTACCGAGGATATTGGCGCAAACAGGGCAGAGAGATTGCCGGCAATTATGACCCATGAATATATGTGGGTTATTCTGTCTTTGGGTGCATCCTCCACCAGCAAACAATGCCATGATACCACCGGTATTCTCATCATACCGTTAAAAATTGCGGCAACAACAAAAAACCAGAAGCCCTGACTAGAAGCCCATATGAGGCATGGAAGGCTCCAAGCCAAAAAATCAAATATGGCAGTGCTCAGCTTGCGTCCCATTTTATCAACAATAGCACCTGACAGAAAGGCAAATATCATCTGAGAGAACATGTAGATTGAAGCAACAATCCCTACCTGTACATCGTTTAAGCCCAGTGCTAGCATATATACCGTCGCATAGGGCAGACAAAGATTCAAAGAAAGCCCCCACATGGGTTCAGTATAAACGCAAGCGCGGGAATTTCCCCGCAGCTCAACAAGAGTACGCAGCAATTGGTGCTTTAGCAGTATCTTCTTCATTTTTTGCTATCCCTTTCTTACTATAATACCTTCTTCCATTCCTTCTTCTATTTGGTCGGAAAACTGCTTCCTCAAATCCTCATCCAGTCCGCCAATTATCCAGGATTTGTGCTCTTTTTCCACACATAATCACTATTTTATATTCAATATACCCTTATGGCAAGTATTTTTTGATATAAGATACCGGGACTCAGCTGATACAAGATTTATTAAATCAAACCATTCAAAAACTGCTGTCTTAATTCCGGTTCAAACTTCTCTATGGCATACCTCAGCATGGTGCGGGGCATCCGCTTGTAATGCGACTTCAAAAATTCAAACTCGGTTTGGAAGTCTCTCTTGCCAACCTCTCGAAGCATCCATCCAACAGCTTTATGAATCAGATCATGTTCGTGGTCCAGCAGAATCTCAGAAATATTCAGGGTATCGGAAAACTGGTTGTTACGGATAAAAGCCAGAGTTGCTATTATTGCAACCCTTTGACTCCAGAGGTGATCCGATCCGGCAAGCCGGTACAGGATGCTTCTGTCTTTATCCTCAAGATAGGCTCCCAATATCTTATAGGCCGATGAGTCTACCAAATCCCAATTGTTTACATATTCCAAATTATTGATATATAAGTTCACGATGGCTTCCCTATCTTCACGGGTTTTTGCCTTCTCAAACTTATAAACCAGGATTAGCAATGCCGTAAGCCGGTATTCATGGACCGGTTCCCTCAAAAGCTTTTCAACCGCCGCCAGCGAAATTTCCTTATAGTATTTTCTGGCAACCTTCCGCTGATCCGGCACCTTTACACCCAGAAACCGATCACCCTCTCCGTATCCACCCGGAAAGGCGTTGAAAAATTTCGGGAAAAATTCCGCCTTCTCCTGATCTATGTAACGGGCCAAATCATCTTTAAGCTTTTCTATGTACTGCAAGCAACTCACCCCTTAAAAATCAAGAATTTTGCGCCGGAAGAAGTCCTGTATAGCGTTTATTTTATCACAATTCCGGATTAATGAAAACAAAATCTCATGCTTGCTTACAAGAGAAGCCGGGATTACCGGAGGCCGATTGAGAATTGGCTGTCCATGATGGCGCATCGAAACATTAAAAGCCCGGAGCACAAAGAATACTCTCCATGCTCCGAGCTTCTATCAAGTTAAATTAGATAAACAAAGGCACAAGTGAACAAGTGAAGTTAATTGCACCCAAACCCGCTATACAGTACCTCAATTCACCGTACCAAAATATCGTTCGGCCTGCATTATCACAATGCGGCTAAGAGGTTTAAAGAGAAGAAGCGCGATAATATAATTTGAGGCACCATGTATCCCATCAAACAAAATGCCTTTCAACCAATAGGAAAAACCGTAAGCCCAGCCGTAAAAAATGGATTCAACTACAGCAAAATATGCTCCGAATAAACAGCCGTGTATGCCTGCAATAGCTGCATATCCATATTCCGACTTGATCCTGCTTTTCATCATCCATGTAACGAGTATTAATACAGGCCAAACAAAATAATATCCGATTACCCAGGTTGAAAATCCGTAAATCAATATTTCGGTAGTAACAAAAACCACCGAGACCAATAGGCTACGCTTTAATCCAAAGGACACAGTATAGACAATAAACAAAAGGGTTACTATTTCAACGTTGGGTATAAAGCTAAGCACGAATTTTCCTGCCGTTATCGATGCACTAAGCAGAGAAATTAAAGCAATATCCCGTGGTTTCATGGTTTTCACCAGTTTTTCAGTTCAAATTTATAAACATCTCCATCTTTTAGCGGTATCTCCTGAGGTCCGGTTGTTGCATCCTCGCCGTTTACAGCAATATGGAAAAACTCCTGCTGAGATTCATCGGCAACATAATTCATCATGCCGGTCACCATAACCCCAAAATCATAGCTCTGAAAACTGGCCCCCAGTTCCTTCTCCTTTTCTTTCAACAGGTCATACAAAAACTCATGCTCTGTTGTGTATTCAAAAGTCTGATCAATATCCTCCTTTGATATGACCACATGAATGGTAACCTGCTTTTTCCCCTCTTCACCTTTGGGAGATATAAAAGTGCTATATACCCAATAGATTGCCACAAGCAAAAGTATAACCGCAACAATAGCGATAATTTTCTTATTCATGTTAATTACCTTCCTTTCTCTTTTTCAAACGTATTACTTACTTTTATTTTGCACTACAGAAAGCATTGCATAAATTAAAAACCCCTTTCAACCATCGGTCAAAAGGGGATCATGTCCTTATGCGACACAAGTGAATCCATATAATACGCCGCATATACAACACCTCCCCCATCCTCGTGGATTACCGGTGTTCCAGCATAGGCAGGTCTTCCGGCTCAGCAGTAACACACGCGATTTCGCCTTCCCAGTTTCCCAGTGGCATATGAAATCGCTAACCTGCTTCACGGCGGCGGGACCGCACAGGATTTTCACCTGTTTCCCTATTAATGCTGTAGAAGCAACCTATGCCAGCAATATTTTGCTTTCGTGTTTTTCATTATATTACAAAAACAGCAAAAATTCAATATGAGCTCCTGTTCAAGATCAACCATTTTTCCATGTCATATTTTCATTCGAACACATATTGTAAACCCCCGTATTTTTATTTCAGCAGATTTCTTACATTCCGGTATTCTATTCTCCGTTCGGACCTGGGCATATTCGATACAATTGCAACAAGTTTTTGACAGGCCAACCTGACATTTTTTTCAATAATTTCATTGCCCCGTGCAGCCGATGCCCCTTTGCGGGGGTCCTCACCCCAAACACCGACAGGTATGCTTTCTGCAGACAGTTTCTCCAGGCTGACAAGATCCGGCCTTAATGCCATAACAATCGAGGTTTCGTTTGCAGCAGCATGATCAGTCTGAATCCCATCTGCCCCCTTATAACCAAGCTCCCAGAGAGTGTAGGTAATTAATCCAAACTTCTCCCTGAATATCTGTTTTCTGTCAGAAAATACCTTTGTGGACGGCCCGTGGCCATGCCCGACAACAAGCTTAAAGCCTGCGCGGGAAAGGTTGCGCATGATTGTATCCAACAGCATACAGAATTGTTCTTTATTCATATAATAGGCACTGCCTTCCAACTGCTGTGGTGCTCCATCCTCAAAGCTTATATAATCCATTCCGTAATAGATAGCATCATCATCTTTCTTTGCCACCTTGTCGGGTCCAAGAAACAACATAGGAATAACAATTCCTCCGATTTCATGAGCAATTCGCTCAAACACACCCCTGGCTTGAAGCCCATCTGCTCCCAACGGCAGATGGAGCCCGTGCCACTCCAGAGTGCCCAGAGGCAGATACGCCACCGGAAATTCGTTTATCCTTTCAATGAATTCATTGGGCTGTAACTCCTCGTACAAAACTTTTTTGCATCCCAAAGAATCATCCCCTCAATTTAGCCAACATCAAAAAGAAGCAAATCCTTATTGATGTCCCATTCCCAAAAGTCTTTCTGCATTATCATGCATAATAGCTTTTGCATAATGGCGTGCATCGTGTTCATTCAGCAGGCCTGCCTCCACCCGCTCATACAGCACACGGGATAATACGTCAAGGAAGGCAAGCCTGGCCCCGTAGCTCTCTTCACCCGTCCATGTATCGCAACCCCAAACCACACGGTTGGCATCGCATACATCTATCAATTCATGCAACAGACTGTATGCAGCAGCCGAAGATATAAGCGGCAACCAGCATATATCAGCCCAAACATTCGGATAATTATGGGTCAGTCCGGCAATGTCGCCAATCCACGGGTAGCTGCCATGCATCAACAGGAATGTAGTGTCAGTATTTCGGGCAATCAGGGGTTGCAGCTGCATTGCATTGCTGCCTACCATCAACCCCAGGCCGGTATGGATTTGTATAGGCATATTCAGCTGAGCTGCCATCTTACACACACAATCAAAAACATAATCCTGAAATTTTTTAATATCCATCATATCCGGTTCATTCACCATCGCTCTCTGTGCTTCTTCCTTTGTAGCTTCTCCAAAAGCCAGCGAACGATCATAAGCAAGAGCACACTTTAAGGCTACGCACCCTGCCTGTTTTCTTTCCTTCAGCACCCGGTATATAAAGTCGGTGTATTCGTCTATATCCGTTATACGCTGATTATGCATCACCTGAATATTATTGCCGTTGTGATCCCTGGCGGTCTGATTATAGCCGTAAAAAAAACTGTTAATTCGGTAAGCAGGTTTGAACAGATCGGGGTGGCCGTTATCCTGACCGGGAGACCAATAGGTATCAAGCAGTACGGCTTTATATCCACACTTTTCCTTAAGCAGGCCCAAATGCCAATCCCGATCCTGATGTGCCTGCCGTATAGCTGTGTCATAAACATCCCAGCTTTCAGCACTTATATGTTCATCTATACAATACAAATCCATTAATGCCTTCTCCAGCCAAACAAAATAGCTGCGAGTGCGTACAGCATTCAGCCATGTGGCGATTTCTTCTTCCGAATCGCCGGATGGAACGGGTGTACCGCACCAATTAACATAAGAATTGTGCAAAACACCTCTAAGTGTCAGCTTACTATGGTGATTATCAGGCAGATGGTGGGAATGTGAATTCATAATCGGCTGGTTTTTTAAATAATCGATGAACTCATTCCTTTCCATATATTTCACTTCCTTGCTTTTCTTAAGTAAAATAATTTGCAATGGCATACTTAACGATTTTGAAGTCAAGTATTCTCCATCCGGGTATTAGCTTATTGACCAAGAGCAGTTATTTATAAAGCAGACTGCAAGCGTTAACAAACACCATAAATTCCCCTTAACACTTAGGAACACTAAAACCGGTGCTATTCATGCAAGCCATAGGTTGAATTTACGCTCTGAACAAATATTATCCCCATACCTGGTTCATCTATTTTAAGCTCCTTCCTGATTGAGGACACAACAGCTTCGGTAATGTCGCTTTTTACGATAATATATACCATTTCTTTCTCCGGCTCGATGGTCATGGCAAAAACCCTGCTGGTCTCGTGAATACCCGAGCCCCTTGCATGCACTATGGTCGCGCCTTTTGCACCCGCTTTTGTAGCTGCATCTACCACAAACTCGCCTTTCCCTCTGTCCACAATGGTTGTAACAAGGTTGTACATCGTATCGCTTACACCTCTTTCCGTATGAATTTCATCGCATTTATAGGAGGTTGACCCAAACACCTCGCAAACAGGCAAAGTGAAAGCTATGCCGTGATGCGGCTTTTTGAAATGAAATTCCTTATCAAGCACATCTATCACTTCGTCGGCCGTCTTTGTATCGGCAGCCATTACCACAATTTCCTTTCTCTCATCAGTTATCCCGAAAAACTCCAATACACGGCTTTTCAGCGTACCTCTGCCTAAATAGATAGTACCTCCGGTAATACCGTGCTGCTTGGCCTTTTGCATTACCTTGCTGCCCAAGCCATGATTTACTATAACATATATCAACTCATAATCAGTTGCCTGAGAAACAGCATTCATAATCGCCTTACGCCTCCCTCCGGGATTTTATTTTATATATCAACCCTAATATCTGGAGTGCAATCAGGGGAGTAGAAGCTACCATCGCAATCATGCCAAAACCATCCACCAGTATATTTGCTCCTTCCACCGCTTCGGCAGCGCCCTGTATAAATGCCAATATGAAGGTTGCAGTCATGGGGCCCGAAGCAACGCCGCCCGAATCAAACGCAATACCTATAAATAGTTCCGGTACAAAATACATCAATGGTATTGCAATTAAATATGATGGCAACAGATAATGCCATAGCTGTATACTTGGCACCAACAATCTCAATACCGACAAACCAACTGCAACCGCTATTCCTATAGCGAGTGCTATACCCACCAGTCCTCTCTTAATATATCCACTGGTAGCCTCCTCTATTTGCTGCATCAAAACATGAACTGCCGGTTCTGCCAGAACTGTTACAAAACCCAGCAAAGCCCCTATGATAAGTATGTAGGCTTTGCTGTCCAAGGACGCAACTCTAAACCCTACAAGGCTCCCTACATCCATAAAACCGGCAGTAACACCATCCATAAACAAAACCAAGCCTATAAAGGAAATCAAAAGACCCATAATAGCCCTTCTGAAAGCTCTTCTGGAAAATCCTTTCGATATACTTTGATATATTAACAAAATTATTAATATCGGCAACAAAGCTATAAATACATCCAAAGCAACCTTTGGTAATTGTGTAACAAATGGCCCAATTATTGATTCCGATGCCAGGACATGATGTTCTAGCTTTCCGGTTAACTCTCCGGTATCCGAAATTAAGTCCATCCCCAGAACTCCCAGTACGGCCCCTGCCGAAGCAATACCTACCAAACCAAAGCTGTCTTCTTCTGAGGCTTTGCTGTTCTTTTTCAGCACTGATACACCCCTGGCAAGCGCCAGAATAAAGGGAACCGATAAAGCTCCGGTTGTGGCCCCGCAGGCATCAAATGAAATCGCCAAAAAAATCGGAGATGCAAACAATCCCATTATAAGGATCAGAAAATACGTTGCAGTAAAGAAAAAACGAAGGGATACATTATAGACAACCCTTGCAAGGCCCAGAGCAATCATGAGACCAAGCCCAAGGGATACGGCCACAACTATACCAGTTTTTGTTACCCGGCCAGATGTAACCATGTCAACCTGCCTGGCAAGTATGTGAAGGTCGGGCTCTGCCGCTGAAATGATAAAACCAAGCACCAGCCCCACAGCAACTAACATAATTATCTTGTTTGTTTTTACAAGACTTGATCCTATAGCATTACCAATTGGCGTGATTCCTACATCAACTCCAAACAGGAATATGGACAGGCCTATTATAATGATAATGGTGCCGATTAGAAATTTCCAAATCAAGTGCGTTTCCAGCGGAGTTATCGTAAAATGCAGTATAATGACAATTATAGCAATGGGAAGAACGGTATATAGCACCTCTTTAAGCTTGTCAAGTAAAACATTCAAAGCAGGTATCCTCCTTCTTTCTATGATATTCTGGTGTAGCATAAATTGCATCATTATGAAAACATTATACCATAATATGTTTTCCAATTCATCTATATTTTGCATGGTCGCATTTCAACATATAATAATACCAGAATTGAGTTAAAATAATCTCCTCTGTCCAATAACTTCTTTTGCATAATCCCTTTCACTCTGCTATAATTAATTTCAAATATCGGTATATATTAAATATATGTCGTGGATATTGTGGATGAATCAATATGTTTCTTGACAGAATGTACACAAATAACTTAAATCTATTGATCAACCCGCTGAACTGGGCAAATGGGGCAAAAAAAGTTACAAAAAGAGCTAAATATAACCGGATCAGCGGTTTCGGCAGATTAAACCGGGAGGATAACTATGAGAATAATAATAATTGGGGCAGGAAAGGTTGGTTACCAACTTGCGGAAACACTATCAAAAGACTTATACGATGTCATAGTGGTGGATCGGGATGAACAGGTATTGAAAAAGGTGCAGGATCATCTGGATGTGCTAACCATGCAATCCGACGGATTTGCCAGCCATATATTCAACAATATAGGTCTCAATAAAGAGGATATCGTTATTGCCGTAACGGGTAGCGATGAGGGAAACATGCTTATTTGTATGGCTGCAAAGCGTTTGGGAGCCGGAAAAACCGTAGCCAGAATACGTAATCCGGAATATGCCAGTGATATTGCGGATACCCAGGAACGACTTTCCATAGATTATATTATCAATCCTGAGTTATCCACGGCCAATGAAATCAGCCAGATACTCCTGTCCTCGCCTGCCGGGCAGATAGAAGATTTCGCAAAGGGAAAGGTACAGATGGTAGCGATACCCGTTGATGAGGCCAATCCCTTGGTAAACAAACCTATAAAGGATTTGAACTATGCCGGCGACATATTAATCGTCGCCATCGTAAGAAAGGGTAATATAATTATCCCTAAAGGTGATAACGAAATTCACGCTAACGATACCATTTATATTACCGGACAAAAGGCCGATATAATAAAGTTTTGCAGCTCCATAGGAAAGCCGCCTAAAAAGGTTAACAGCGTCATGATATTAGGTGGTGGAAAAAACACTTACTATCTGGTAAAAAGACTCCTGTATTTTGGCGTATCGGTAAAAATTATAGAACAGAATCTAAAGCGTTGCAAGGAATTATCCGCGGCTCTACCCAATGCATTAATTATCCATGGTGATGGTACCGACGCAAATCTGCTGAAATCCGAAAATGTGGAAGCCATGGATGCTTTTATTGCATTGACAGGGGTGGATGAGGAAAACGTACTCATAGCACTTTTGGCCAAACAGCTGGGAGCTTCAAAGGTTATTGCGAAAGTCAGCCGCACCAATTATATATCTATTGTTGAAACCATAGGAGTGGATGCAGTTATAACTCCCAGCATGATTACGGCAGCAGAAATATTGAGATATATACGGGGTGGAGGGCTTCTATCGCTTTTCCTCATCATGGGCGGGCAGGCTGAAAGCATGGAACTTATAGCCAACCCCAATTCTAAGGGAGTTAACACCCCAATAAAAGACCTTAATTTTCCTAAGGATGCTATTATTTGTGCCATAATCCACAGAGATCAAGTCATTATTCCCCATGGCAATGACGTGATAAGACCCAATGACAGGGTGATTATCTTCAGTAAATCTTCGGAAGTGTCAAAAGTCAGTAATCTATTCAATGAGCAAGGTGAAAAGAAGCATGGATTTTGGAATTATTTTAAAGGTACTGGGCCTGCTCCTACTGATTGAATCGGCCTTCATGGTTCCTTCCCTTGGAATATCCATTTATTATGGAGAATACGATACGGCTGCATTTATTTTTTCCATCGCCATAACGGCTATAGCGGGATTGCCGGGATTTATTTTCTTTAAATCAAACAAAAGGGAAAGCATTAGCCATAAAGAAGGTTTTATGATCGTCGGCCTGGGCTGGATTGCTGCTTCTGCCTTTGGAGCGCTGCCTTTTAGGTTCTCAGGCGTATGTAATTCCTTTGTCGACGCTTATTTTGAAAGCACATCCGGTTTTACCACAACCGGAGCTTCAATATTCAAAGAAGTAGAAAACTTACCCCATGGAATATTGCTCTGGCGGTCCTTCACCCATTGGCTGGGCGGAATGGGTATACTGGTATTTACCCTTGCCCTGCTCCCTGCCATGGGTGCCAGCACGATACAGATCTATAGAGCTGAAAGCACAGGCCCGTCCCCGGATAAGTTAGCTCCGAAAATAGGACAAACTGCAAAGCTGTTGTACGGTGTCTATGTTTTGGTTACTGTAATCATGATTGCAACCCTGCTCATTGCTGGAATGCCGTTGTTCGATGCCATAACCCATACCTTCGGGACGGTGGGTACAGGTGGTTTCTCCGTTCGTAATTCAAGCATAGGTTCTTACCAGAATCCCGCCTACGATTGGATTATTGCTTTCTTTATGCTTTTCTGCGCAATAAACTTTTCCCTTCATTATGAAGCCCTGCACGGGAATTTCAAAGCCCTGATAAAGGACAGTGAATTTCGTTTCTATGCCGGTATTGTACTGTGCTCCATCACATTGATTGCTATAAATATTTATCCCCTATTTGACTACAATGTAATGGAGAGCATCAGACAATCCACCTTCCAGGTTGCATCGGTCATAAGCACCACCGGCTATGCCACTGTTGATTATAATACCTGGCCTGACTTCTCCAAAATGATTCTGTTTTTACTGATGCTATTTGGAGGCTGTGCCGGTTCAACGGGAGGCGGGATAAAACACATCAGAATTTTAGTTCTGTTTAAAATAATAAGGCGGGAGTTTTATAAGCTTATTCATCCTCATGCAGTTATAACTATCCGTGTGGGGGGCAAACCAGTGTCAGAAGATCTTCTTCAGAATATAGTAAGCTTTGTCCTTTTGTATTTAATCATACTTATCCTGGTATCTCTGCTTTTGTTAACACAGGGCCTGGACATGATGAGCAGCATCTCTGCAACGGTTGCTGCTTTGAGCAACATAGGACCCGGATTCGGTTTGGTGGGCCCTGCCAGTAACTATGCAGATTTATCCGGGATATCCAAAATAATTTTAACTGCCTGTATGCTTATAGGCCGGCTTGAAATATATACGCTGACCATACTGTTCGTTCCGACTTTCTGGAGACAATAATATTAATGTCATAAGCAGGAAGTATTCTTCCTTCTTAAGGCAAGCTGCATTATTTTTTCACACAGCTGGTTGTACGATATACCTATTGCCCTGGCTTCCTGTGGCAATAAGCTTGTTGGCGTCATGCCCGGCAGCGTATTGGCTTCTAAGCAGTATATACTTTCGTCTTTTCCGACCATAAAATCAATTCTTGAATAATCTCCCAGGCGCAAGGCTTTATGCACTTTTTCAGCTATACCTTGGAGCCGTTCGGTTAGCACAGGTGAAATCCTGGCCGGGCATATCTCATCTGTTAACCCGGGTTGATATTTGTTTTTATAATCGTAAAAACCTGCCTTTGGAATTATCTCAATGACCGGCAAAGCTTTACCGTCCAAAACACCGACAGAGAATTCATGCCCTTCAATCATTTTTTCCACCAGCAAGCGTGTTTCATATTTCTTTGCATAATCAATTGCGCTGTCCAATTCGATCATGTTTTTCACGATAGACACGCCAATACTGGATCCGCAGCTGCAGGGTTTTATAACGCAAGGCAAGCCTATCCCATCCAATAAATTCGCCATACTATCCTTTTCCAGATCGAATATTTTACAATCTGGCGTAGGTATCCCATTAAACCGCATTAATTCCTTTGATATAGCTTTATCCATGGCCAGAAGGCTTCCGGTATAGCCAGTTCCTGTATAACATATACCAAAACAATCAAATACAGCCTGCAGCTGTCCATTTTCTCCGATTGAACCATGTAATGCTAAAAATACCACATCGGCAGATCTGCAGATTTCAATCACATTTTTCCCAATTAATTATAAATCTTTATAATTCCTGTAAGCTGCGCATATCTCGTTATCCATAAGCACCAATACAGCCGGTTGGCCTTTTCCATCCCGTTCCTCAATTGGTATCGATTCCGTTTCGACACCGGTTGTCGTCCCGTCCTTCTGCTGCAGCATGATTTCGTAAGGCTCCTTTACATAGAATGAAGCTACCAAATAACTGCCATTCGATCTATTCCTGGCAAATCGAATGGTTCTATAACCGACTCCTCCCCTGCCCTGAGGTTGATAGTCGGCTGCAAGAGTTCGCTTCACGAATCCCCGATCGGTAACCGTCATAATCTCACCTTCGTCATCTATTTCACCACCGAATATAACGCTGTCATCGTTTTTTAACCGAATGCCCTTAACCCCAATCGCTACCCTCCCGACAACCGGGACTTCGCTTCCGGGGAAACGAATGCTCATTCCCAATCTTGTTATAAATATTACATCCTTTTGCCCGTCGGTAAGTTCAGCACCTACAAGCTTGTCACCGTCCTTTAGGCTGCACGCCTGGATCTTTGCCTTCCTCGCATTATACTCGGACAGGGGTGTTCGCTTTATCATTCCCATTGTCGTATAGAATTGAATAAATCTGTTTTCCGAAAATTCCTTTACCGATATAACGGCAACCGGCCTTTCATCTTCATCAAAACTGTTAACCAGGTTATGCAGATAAATGCCTTTATCCCTCCATTTCCCTTCAGGAAGGGACTTGCAGTTTATAGCATGGCAATTCCCCTTATCTGTTATAAGCAGCACGCGATGATCGGTTGCCGATTCCACAACAAACTCCACATAATCCCCTTCCCGGGTTTCAACGCTTTCCACGTCGCGGCTGGAGCGATTGTACGACTTAAGAGGAATCCTTTTTATATACCCATCGTGGGTCAAAGTGATGACCGAGTCTTCAACATACACCAGATCATCGCTGCTTATCTCGGCTTCACTTACATCCTCTACAAGGCGGGTTCTTCTAGGGTCCGCATATTTTTTCTTAATGTCCAGCAGCTCCCTTTTGATAACCTTCACAAGGGTTCGTTCAGAAGCCAGTATATCCTCGAGCTTATTGATAAGCTTTTTAACTTCTTCATATTCCTTTTTGAGATTCGATATCTCCAAACCGGTCAGCCTTTGCAATCTCATATCCAAAATGGCCTGAGCCTGAAGCTGGCTTAAATCAAATCTTTTTACCAGCCTTGTTCTGGCCTTTGCCGGACTTTCCGATGAGCGTATGATGGCAATGACCTCATCAATATTCTGCAAGGCTATCATAAAGCCTTCAAGAATATGCTCCCGCGCCCTTGCCTTCTCCAAATCGTATTTTGTGCGGCGAATAACCACGTCCTTCTGATGGCGAATATAGTGCTCCAGTATGGACTTAAGCCCCAGCTGCTGGGGCTTCCCGTCAGCTATCACCACCATGTTTATTCCAAATGAAATCTGAAGATCGGAATATCTATAGAGATAGTTTAATACCATTTCTGGGTC
This sequence comes from Clostridiales bacterium DTU074, assembly GCA_001513075.1. Classification (GTDB taxonomy): domain Bacteria; phylum Bacillota; class Clostridia; order Caldicoprobacterales; family Caldicoprobacteraceae; genus DTU074. The sequence goes on from LFSE01000134.1 coordinate 24,616, forward strand.
CGCATCCTTCTTTAATTCGATTACAGCCCGGATTCCAGCCCTATCCGACTCATCCCGGATATCAGATATGCCGCTCAGTATACCTTTTTTCTCCTCAGCCAGCTTCAGTATCTTTCCCAGAAGCGCCGCCTTGTTCACCTGGTACGGAAGTTCCTTTATAACCAGCAGCTTCTTGCCCCCGGGAGCATCCTCAATATCCACCTTTGCGCGCAAAAAAAACTTACCGCGTCCGGTTTCATATGCATTTTTGATTTCATCCTGACCGATTATTATTCCGCCGGTGGGGAAATCCGGCCCTGGCATAATCTTAAGCAGTTTATCCAATGAAATATCAGGGTTCTCCATCTGAGCTATAACCGCATCGACGGCCTCGCCCAGATTGTGAGGCGGGATGTTGGTGGCAACCCCCACCGCTATTCCAGAGGAACCGTTGACCAAAACATTAGGGAACCTGGCGGGCAGCATATCAGGTTCTTTTAAGGTATCGTCAAAGTTCAGGCTGAACCTGACGGTGTCCTTTTCAATATCCCTCAGCATTTCCATGGCCAAAGGCGTAAGCCGGGCCTCTGTATATCTCATGGCAGCAGCCGCATCTCCGTCGATGGAACCAAAATTTCCATGGCCATCCACCAGTAAAGCCCGCATATTAAAATCCTGAGCCATTCTCACCATAGCGTCATACACCGATGAATCGCCGTGGGGATGGTATTTCCCCAAGGTATCCCCCACAATTCTAGCAGATTTTCTGTGGGGCTTATCGGGAAGAAGCCCAAGCTCATACATGGAATATAAAATTCTCCGCTGCACAGGTTTTAGCCCGTCCTCCACCCGGGGCAGGGCCCGTTCCATGATCACGTATTCAGCGTACGGGATTATGGATTCATGCATAACCTCTTCAAGGGGACGCTTAATTATATTATCGTCATTTGCGGTCGATTTAAGTTCTTGAGCCGTTTTCCTGTTTGATGCCATATCCTAACTACACTCCCATCTCCTGAAAAAAGTCTGTCTTATTAAAATTGGCATGTGTACTTATATATTCCCTTCTTGGTTCTACCTTGTTACCCATCAGTATCGTCACCAGCCTGTCCGCCTCCGCAGCATCCTCAATGGTTACCTGCACAATTCGCCTGCGCTTTGGATCCATGGTGGTTTCCCAAAGCTGTTCCGGATTCATCTCTCCCAGTCCTTTATATCGCTGAACTGTATATTTTTTGCCCATTTTTTTAATCAGCTGTTTCAGTTCAACATCATTATAGGCATATTCCACTCTGGTACCATTACTGACCTTATATAAAGGCGGCAAGCCAATATATAAATGTCCGTTGGTAATAAGCTCCTTCATATAGCGGAAAAAAAACGTCAAGAGGATAGCCCGTATATGAGCCCCATCCTGATCCGCATCCGACAGTATAATCACCTTGTGATACTTAAGGTTATCTATATTAAAATCCTCACCGATTCCGGTGCTTAAAGCGGTAATTATGGTGCCAAACTCCTCATTGCTCAGAACCTGATCCAGCCTCTTCTTTTCTACATTCAGAGGTTTGCCCCGCAAAGGAAGTATGGCCTGAAACTGTCTGTCCCTGCCCTGTTTAGCGGAGCCGCCGGCCGAGTCACCTTCCACAATAAAAAGCTCATTTAGTCTGGGATCCCTGCCGGTACAACTGGCCAATTTGCCAACCAGGGAAGCCCCTTCCAGGCTGTCCTTTTTCCGCATTATTTCGCGGGCCTTTCTAGCCGCCTCCCTTACCTTGGCTGCTTTAATTGCCTTTTCTATTACAATCCTTGCAATTTCACCATTTGACGGTTGCTCGATATAATGGCCAAACTGTTCGGAAACTATCGATTCCAGAGCGGTCCTGGCTTCGCTGTTGCCCAGTTTGGTCTTTGTCTGGCCTTCAAACTGAACATTATGCATTTTCAGAGATATAACGGCGGTTATTCCCTCACGGAAATCTTCTCCCGCCAGATTTGTGTCCTTTTCTTTCAAATAACCGTTCTTTCTCGCATAATCGTTCAAAACCTTAGTAAGGGCGGACTTAAAGCCAGTTTCATGGGTTCCACCTTCAGTAGTAGGTATATTGTTCACATACGAAAATATGCTTTCGGTATAGGAATCGGTGTATTGGATGGCAACCTGGGCATATACTCCTTCCCTTTCCCCCTCAAAATAGACAATATCGGGATGAATTGGGTTTTTATCCTCATTCAGGTATTTTACAAAGTCAATCAGTCCTCCATCATAACAAAAGGCCCGCTTATTGTTTCCATCCTTAATCCGTTCATCGCAAAGCCGGATTATCACACCACCGTTCAGGTAAGCCAGTTCCTTCAGCCTCTTTGCAATCACATCAAAATTCATTCGAATATCCTCAAATACCCGTTCATCAGGACGAAATCTTATCTTTGTACCGGTACCCTCAGCTTTTCCTATATCCTCCAGAGGGGTAACGGGTTTACCGGCTACAACCTTTTTCAACTGAGGATCGTACCTGCTCTCGAATCTTTGCCTGTATAACCTGCCCTCCCTCCTGACCTCAACCTCAAGCCAGCGGGATAATGCATTTACCACCGAGGCGCCAACCCCATGTAATCCACCGGAATAGTTATAATTCTCGTTATTGAATTTTCCGCCGGCATGAAGCTGGGTAAATACTACCTGAACACCCGGCATCTTCAAAGCTTCGTGCATATCAACCGGTATTCCCCTGCCATTGTCCTCGACAGTTACACTGTTATCCTCATGTAAAGTTACCGATATCTCTGTGGCGAATCCGTTGGCAGCTTCATCAATTGCATTGTCCACCAGTTCCCACAGGAGATGATGAAGACCTCTTTGACCCGTTGAGCCTATATACATCCCCGGACGTGCACGAATAGCGTCCAAACCCTCCAAAACCTGTATGTTATTAGCCCTGTAAGCCTTTCCCATTAAGTATCCTCCAATCGTTCCTACAAACATATGTTCTATGTCCGAAACTATTATACCATTATTCTTTGTTTTGGCAAAACAAATTTGCCCCGGTAACAAAACACTATCTTTTATGAGATGGCGCAGGAAAGCACCTTGCCTATGCTGTCATGTATTACAATATTAGCCCTTCTGTCATAGGGAGTGGCCGTTTTATTTATAAGTATCAGCTTATCACCTCTGTAATAATCCACCAGGCCGGCAGCTGGATAAACGACCAGGGATGTGCCGCCCACTATCAGCACATCGGCCCGGGAGATATAATCAACGGCCTTATACAGCACATCCATGTCCAGGCTCTCCTCATACAGCACCACGTCAGGCCTGACTATCCCGCCACACTTTTCACACCTTGGGACAATGCTTTCACTGTTTATAACATAATCAAGGTCATAGTTTTTCCCGCATTCCATACAATAATTTCTATGCACCGAACCGTGCAGTTCCAACACATTTTTGCTACCGGCAACTTGATGCAGTCCGTCAATATTTTGCGTGATTACAGCTTTAAGCTTGCCCTGTTCCTCCAATCTGGCCAGTGCAATATGGGCAGGATTGGGTTTGGCATCTCTGTAGATCATCTTGCTTTTATAAAATTCGTAAAACTCTTCAGGATGGCTAATAAAAAAGCTGTGGCTTAACATCACCTCAGGAGGATAGGATTTCTTGCCCTTTTGGCTGTATAAGCCGGTGCTGCTTCTGAAATCGGGAATCTGGCTTTCGGTGGATACACCTGCTCCACCAAAAAATACTATATTGTCGCTCTTCAAAATAATGTTTTTTAATCTATCCATAAAATATCACCCATCCTTTAAAATATATTAAGCCATGAAAGCCTTCGCCTATAGGGCTTATCTTATTTTCATTATAACACCAAATAAAAGGTGCTGCCAGCGGTGTATGTTTTGACAGGAGAATATAATGGAAATTACCTGACAGAAAAGTCTGGAATAAGACCTCAATCAAATCAGTAACCTTAGGATTAGATTAGTATAAATAAAAAAGGGATTCTCTTTTGTAAAGAAAATCCCCTCATCAACATCCTGCTATTTCTCAATATACAATATTCCCACGGTTCCGGGGCCGCAATGGCTGGATATAACCGCTCCTGCACTGGTAATGCAGATTTCCCTTGGGTTCACAACTTCCCGTATCCTATCTGCCAGATATTGGGCCCCTTCTTCATAAGCGGAATGAGTAACGAATACTCTGCCGGCATCGATATGCCTTCCATCGCCAATGCAATCGTTAAAGTATGATTCCAATACTTTCTTGCCCTTACCCCGATACTTTTCTCCAACCACCAAAGCGCCGTCTCGGACAACGATCTGGGGTTTGATCTTCAACATCGTACCGGCAATCAGCTGTATGGAACTGCAGCGGCCACCCATATGGAGATACTTCAGGGTATCTATTACGAAGCTGGTCCGTATTCTGGGTATCAATCCGTTTAGCTCTTCAACAATCTTTGCTGCTCCCGCTTCCCCGGCCTTTGCCATTTCCGCTGCCCTGAGCGCAAGCTGCCCTATACCCGTGGAAAGATTGAGCGAATCGACCACATACACTCTTCCCGGTTCAAATTCATTGGCCGCAAGCAAAGCGGATTGAACGGTTGCCGATAGCTTGGAAGAAATACCTATAAAAATAACATCGTAATCATTGTCAATCCAGGGTTTAAAAGCCTCCATAAAATCCTCGGTTGATGGCGCAGCGGTTTTCGGGAGGGTTTGCAACCGATCAACCATTGTATAAAGCTCATCGGTGGTTATATCTATCCCATCGCGATAGCTTTTGTCTCCTAAGGTAACATACAAGGGAATAACCGATATATCCCATTTTTCCAGTTGTTCACGCAACAAATCAGCCGTGCTGTCGGTAAATACTTTGACCTTTCTCACATCAAATTCCTCCTTGATTAGAATTGCGCAGTGTTTGTATATTTATAAGTTCCATTATATATTCTATATGATGGTCTAAAATCCTCTTTTATACTATTTTTTGTCGCTTTATTCAACTGTTTTTCCACGACTAATCTCAACAAATATCAAAAAAAACAGAACATAGTATAATGTTCTGTTTACGTTGAGAACGGAATGTGAGATAAGTCTGTAAGCCGAGTTCTGTCTTGGGCGATCATCTATCTAGGCCTATTGTTGCCAATAGGCTCATGCGACCTCTACCCGGGACGTGGCGGGCCACCACATAATGCCCCCTATTCGGTCT
>LFSE01000007.1 GCA_001513075.1 Clostridiales bacterium DTU074
TTAAAAAGACAGATACAGGGGAAATACTTTTTTCAAAAACCCAGAGTATCTTGACGCTATCCATCTGCTTGAAAGTATTGACATTAATGAGGTATTCTGTTTATAATTCTAATAATAAATACTAACAGGCATGGGGGATAAAGGATGTATAAAGCTATTCTCTTTGATAGGGACGGATCTCTTATGTTATATAATTCCTCGAAAATACAGTAGAGGGATCAAATTATTGCTGGATGGAGCAGTAAACCCCTTTCCTTGCATTGAACAGGTTGATATACTCATGAATCAAAAAGATAATTTTCTGATATAAAAGCCTATAGCGAAGGAGGGTATATAAAATGAAAAGAGGGAAAATATATAAAAGGGTCAGTATAGTAGCGGGTTTAATTGTTGTTTGTGTAACTTTACTGGTAGTTGGGATCAATGGAAGTCCCGTGTTTGCATCCGCCCTTACAAAGGTTCCGATTGTAAGAGATATAGTAAGGGTACTGACATTTAAGGAATTTACTGTGAATGAAGATAGATTTAGAGCAAATATAAAAGTTCCCTATATAGATGGATTGGAAAACAAGGACCTAGAAAACAGCCTGAATGAGAAATACCTTGTTGAAAATAAAAAGCTGTATGAAGAGTTTATGGCTGAAATAGAAGAAATGAAAAAAAGTGGCAATGGATATCTCAGTGTAGACAGCGGGTACATTGTTAAGACCGATACAGACAGAATATTGTCTATAGGCCGTTATGTTGTGAATATTGCAGGTTCTGCCTCAGAAAAAATTAAATATGATACGATAGACAAAAAAGAAGGGATTTTGATTACGCTGCCAAACCTGTTTAAAGATGACAGCTATATTGAAATCATAAGCGAAAACATAAAAGAACAGATGAGACAAAGGATGAAATCAAACAATAGTTTAATTTACTGGGTGGATGTTGATGAGAACGAATTGTATGTCGAGTCTTTCGATAAAATATCAGAAAATCAGAATTTCTACATTAACAAGGAAGGAAAACTGGTAATTTCATTTGATGAATATGAGGTCGGGCCAGGATCTATGGGGGTTCAGGAATTTGTGATTCCAACTGAGGTAATATCTGATATTTTGGTTAGCAATGAGTATATTAAGTAAATAATCAAAAAAATAAACAATGAGTTGTGAGTTAATTCAGCAACTCATTGTTTATCTTTTGTGTTAAGATAGCGTCAACATTCTGTTATACTGTAAAGAACCATTGGCATGTTTCCATGAATAGATGCTGAAAAAATGCTCCACAGACATCAATTTCATCAACTCGAATCATGTGGAGAGCGTGGTGTGAAAATCGAAATAAGAAGCTTCATAGTAAAAGTTAAATTATGGAAAGGAAGGTGTTATATGAGAGTTGGTGTAATATCAGATATTCATAACAATGTAGTTGCATTAAATGCTGTGCTTGAAAAATTAAATGCGGAAAATTGTGAGCAGATTATTTGCTGCGGAGATATTATCGGCATTGGTCCATACCCTGAAGAAACAGTTCAACGAATTATGCAAATTCCAAATATTATTGCAGTACGCGGGAATCATGAAAGATATTTATTAGAGGGGATGCCAACACAGGTACCCAACGAAGAAAATATGGGATACGATGAAATGGATCACCACAAATGGGAGCATTCGTTATTATCCAATGAATCTATTCAGTTTTTAAAAGTGCTCCCTTATCGAAAAGATTTTGTTTTGGGTGGATTCCATTTTTCTGTAATGCATTATTGCATGGATAGTTCAAGTAATAGATATATCAACTATACACGTAACCCTAAACTTGACGACTGCTATCGAATGTTTTCAGATGTAGATGCTGATATCATTTTATATGGGCATGACCATAAACCCTCAGTAAATAGAGATGAACGCAGGATGTTTGCAAATTTCGGCTCACTCGGCTGCCCTGTAAAAGATGGTAATGTCGCAAGAGCTGGTATTTTAACTATTAATAATGGGAAATTAGATTTTGAATCTATAAAGGTATTTTATGAAGTAGATAAAGTAATAGCGGACATTAACCGCTTAGCATATCCCGCATCTGAAGAAATTAAAAGGTTCTTTTTCAATACAAAATAAAAGCCATGCACTATATATTTAAATTTTTCTGGAATACATTTGTTCTCAAGCCATTTCGAGTGTATAACATGGATATCAAGGATGTAAAAGAACATGCAGAAACTGGCCAGTAGGTTAGCTTATAAAAGTATAAATATCTGTTGACATTGTGGTCTATAAGTTATAGACTTATGATATGGAGTCGATATCGTATAGACCAGGGAAGTTTTATAGTAAACAAATATAAGCTTACAGAGAGTGAAGAAAAATTGCAGAATTAGTCTGACAGAATGAACCAATTGGTTCAGGCGATCTTGTGAAGCTTTGCGAATGGGGATCATTGCCGAATTTTTTAACAGCTTTTATCAGCGGTAAAAAATAAGCAAACAAGAGGCTGAAGAGTTAAAAAGATTGATTGACGAGCATAAGGAGGTGTATCAGTGAGTGAACTGTTTCTTATTGTATTCAAAATGAGCCTTACGGCAAGTTATGTGATCCTTTTTGTGATATTTGTCAGGCTATTACTCAATAAAGCTCCAAAAGTTATCTCCTATGCTCTTTGGGGTGTGGTAGCCTTTCGTCTTATAGTTCCGTTTTCCTTTGAAAGTATGTTTAGCCTTATGCCACGTAATTCGAATGCTGTTTCAATTCCCCATGACATAGTCTATAAACAGAGTCTGAAGATTGATAGAGGAACAGAAGTGGCTGATTCATTTGTAACCCGATTATTCCCATCCCCTGCTGTTAAAGCAAGTATGAATCCACCTCAGATTTATATAGAAATAGGGGCATACATCTGGTTTTTTGGAGTAACAATATTGCTCGTTTATAGTCTTGTATCCGTTCTGAGTTTAAAAAGGCAACTGAAAGATGCACAATTAATAGAGAAAAATATCTTTGAAGCAAAGAATCTGAAAACACCTTTTGTGCTTGGATTAGTAAATCCGAGGATATATTTACCGGTTGGATTGAGTAAAGAACAACAAAACTATATCATCATGCATGAGCAAGCTCATATTCACAGGAAAGATAATATCATTAAAATATTGGCTTTTGTAATAGTGTCCATACATTGGTTTAACCCACTGGTGTGGATTGCGTTTATGCTGATGAGCACAGATATGGAGCTGTCCTGTGACGAAAAAGTGTTGAAAGCAATGGATGATGAAATGAAAAAGCCTTACGCTAATTCTTTATTGTCTCTTGCTGTCGGAAAGCATATATTAAATGGTAGTCCGCTTGCTTTTGGCGAGGGAAATGTAAAAAGGAGAATTAAAAATGTCTTAAGCTATAAAAAGCCAAAGGTCTGGGTTATATTATTTTCAATTATCATTGTGACAGCAATTGGGATTGGGCTGGTGACGAATCCCAGGTCTACGATATCATTTAACGGCTCATCTTATCGGGTTAAAGAAATTCTATATCAAGCGGGTATATATTCTTTTGCCTATACATTAGATACTGCGCCCCAGTACAGTATTTCATCCGACTATAGCCTTTACAGCAAACAGATTACAGACGAAGAATGGAGCATGCAGGGTGTGTTGTATCCCTGTGAAATTAGCAGGCAGGAGTTAAATTCACTGTTCATTTCGCCTTATATTCCGTCTTATGATGGTTTTCATAAGGCAATTGATCAGGTAAAATTGGTTCATCGCGCCGATACAGATGATGATATTAAGACATTCTATTTGGTGTTGCAGCTCAAGAATGGGGATGTGCTACTGGCAGTAGGTTATGATAACGAAGATTTCCGCCATATTCGCTGGCTGTTCAGATTGGAGAAACTAAGTGATTTTAATGATGAAGCCATTGATAAAACTTGAAAAAGAATAATCAAGGTTGTTGTAATCATTTGGTATTTATTCCATCAAATCGAGTCAAATAGAGTGTGTGGCCTTGATGTCCCTGGGCTATAAAAAATAACAACAAATATCAAGATTTAATTATCCAATTGAGTTATTATCAGCTTGGATGGGAGGTACTTTTGTGTTTTCGTGGTATGATGAAATTCAAAAGCTCAAATCATGGATAGATAGAAACATTGAAGAAAACATATCGTTGACACAACTTTCGAATTATTGCGGATATTCACCACACTATCTATCTAAGAAATTCCATGAGCTTGAGGGAATTACATTAAAGGAATATATTTTGGCTTCAAAGATTCAACATGCTGCCATTCAGTTGCTCCAAACCAATGACCGAATAATAGATATTGCCTTAAGCCACGGTTATTCATCGCAGGAAGCATTTACAAGAGCATTCCTGAAAGTTTATGGAATAACCCCGTGGTCATACCGAAAACTGCAAAAACCTTCACCAACCGCTGAAAAAAGCCGATTGCTACACGCCGTCGGCTTTACAAAACCAATTGGAGGTATGGATATGAAAATATACGTGAAACAAATGTATGACTGGAATTATTATGCCTTTATTGCCGAGGATGTTGATGAAAAGTACTGGGATTATTTTAAGGAGAATCTATGGTGGCAGATAGGCAATAATTTTATTAGATCATTTGATAACGTAAAAGATTTTGAGTATTGTGCCGATAACTTCACCAAGTATGGTGAAACAGCCATTAAGCAACAACTGAAAATACTGAAGGCTCCTTGGGAAAAAGCATTGGATTTATTTATTCCCGAAATAAAAAAATTAGGCGTTGATTGGTATATTCATGGAAGTGTAGCTATGGCACTTTGGGGAATTGATGTTGAGCCCAAAGATGTAAATATTATTATTCCAAATTACTCTGATTTTGATAAAGTCAGGGATTATTTTTGCAAATATGCAATAAGGCCGATTGAACGTTGTGAAAACTGGGTCATGAGCGGATATGGAGAAATTTTTATGGAAGCCGTAATTGGAATTGCATTTCATAATAAAGAACTTGAACCATACGATATGAGCAAGCTTGGAAAAATCGATTACAAGGGAACGGAAGTGTATGTGTCGACTTTAGAAATGCTGAGACAGGATAACATAAACTACAACAGGTTAGATCGAGTTAAAGCGATAGAGAAAAAATTAGGCAAAACACCTCGTTATAAGTAAAGCGGGAATATGATAAAAAGTGTGTTTTAGTAAAAAGGCACCCTATGGTGTAATTTCATGGGGTGCCTTGCTTGTTTTCAATCAGCTGCCGGCTGAGTAGCTCATCATTTTCGGTGAGGAAAAAGCACTTAACATGTTCTCATGCCCGGCTGGTTCCTAAAATATTCTTTTTTACGGGAGAGTATCAAGAATATATTAACCTGTTATTTGCGATATGATAGAATTAATAAAGCAAAAATAGACTTGTCTAGTATAGTTATGATAGCGAGGGTGAAATTGATGAAACAGGAGATACCGGTTAAAGAAAAGCAGAAATATGTAATGACAATTGATGATATAGGCGTCCATGGGGAAGGCATAGGAAGGATTGACGGCTATACAGTGTTCGTAGAAGGAGCTCTGCCGGGGGAAAAGGTAAGGATCAGAGTATCAAAAGCTGGAAGGAACCATGGGTATGGTAAATTATTGGATATTGTTGTCCCCTCACCCGACAGGGTGCTTCCGCCTTGTCCATATACCGGGAGATGTGGGGGTTGCACTTTACAGCATATTTCATATAATCGCCAACTTCAGTTTAAAACCCGCAGAGTACGCGATGCTTTAGAACGTATTGGTAAAATAACAGGGGTAACGGTCCATAATACTGTTGGGATGGATCAGCCATGGCGATATCGCAACAAGGCACAGTTTCCTGTGCGAATGGAAGACGGTTTATTGTCAATCGGTTTTTTCGCACCAGGAAGTCATGATATTGTTGATATAGACAGATGCTTAATTCAGCATGAAACCGGCGATAATGTTATTGAAATTATAAGGAAATTCATACTAAAATATAACGTTCCTGTATATGATGAGCAAACTCATCGGGGGATCATACGCCATGTTGTAACCAGGATGGGCTTTAAAAGTGGGCAGCTAATGGTGGCCATTGTGACAAACGGAAGGAACCTCCCTCATAGTGATAAACTGGTAGGCCTTTTGACTACCAATATACCTAACATAACCAGCATCGTGCAGAATATAAATGACAGGAAAACCAATGTAATACTGGGTAATGAAAATATTACCCTGTGGGGACAGGGTCACATAGTAGATACTTTGGCAGGATTAACCTTTAAGATATCGCCGCTTTCCTTCTATCAGGTAAATCCTGTTCAGACGGAGATCTTATACGGCAAGGTGATGGAATACGCTGCTTTAACAGGCAGAGAAACGGTAATCGATCTTTACAGCGGGATAGGGACAATTTCGCTTTTTCTGGCACGCAATGCGGGTAAAGTATACGGCATAGAGGAGGTACCCCAGGCAGTTGAGGATGCATGGGAAAATGCAAAGCTGAATCATATATCCAATGTAGAATTTATAACCGGAAAGGCTGAAGAACTTATTCCAAAACTAGTAGATTCTGGCTTACATGCCGATGTGGTGGTGCTGGATCCACCCAGAAAAGGATGTGAGGATGAGGTATTGGAGGCTTTAGGACATATGATACCGCAAAGGATTGTTTATGTTTCGTGCAACCCAGCCACCCTTGCAAGGGATTTGAAATTTTTAACCGAACGAGGGTATAAGGTTGAGGAATTGCAGCCGGTTGATATGTTTCCGCATACTCCCCATGTTGAGTGCGTAACATTGATGTCGCGGCTGTAAGCCTTGATTTTACTGGGTTTTCGGGAGTACATCCAAGTTG
>LFSE01000063.1 GCA_001513075.1 Clostridiales bacterium DTU074
CAGACTTATACACCGATTCATCAAGACTTGATTTATTGATACGTAAATTGTTTCGTAAATTGAGTCAAGTCCAGAACAAGGTGTAAATTTTCCGGGAAAATGCCTGGCTGGATTGGTAGTATCTACAAACAGCATTTTATGGGTTAACATATTTGCTGTGCAGTATTTTTCTAAACAGCTTTTTGCAACGGCTAACAAAATTTTATAGCATAAGATCTTAACACAGTATATATTTTGATGAATTATGTAGATGTATTGCAATAAATAGTTCTGATATAATTTGATTAAACCATTTAATTGTCTTTCCTGACAATCGGCGGGGTCGCATACCGAAAGCTTTGGGAATAAGACAGAATAAAAGGGAGCAGAGAAAACCCTTATCGGCTGAAATAAACAGAAGACTAATCAATGGCGGGAGAATTAACAAATAAGCACAAAAGGAGAAGAATAATATGCCTATAAGTGCAGAAGAGAAGCGGCTATTGCGGGAGCTGGCATGGCAGGTGGCGGAGGCAGCAGAGCTTCCCATTCAAACTGAAAGGATTCGGCTATGGAGGGACTCCAACGCGCTTGTGCCAAAACGTGCTATGATACTTGCCGATCCACAGAACGGTTGGAATGAACTGGTACCCGAATCCACCCTAAAATGTCAAAACCCTTTTGCCAGAACCATAGAGATGACCCTGCGAAGAACCATATTTCGTCATCAGCATATACACGACGATTATCCCATAACAAAAATCTATCCTGTTGAAATATCTATCCATAAGAGCAGCTATGGAGTTGAAAACAAATACGTACGAAGCGATTACAAAAACGGATCTTATCATATTGAACCTTCAATCAGGACATTTGATGATATGAAAAAGCTCAGACCAGCCGTTATTGAAGTAGACTGGGAGACCACTTACAAAAGGATGGAATTGGCAGACGACATATTGGGCGATATCTTGATGGTTCAATTACGTGGAGTCAGTTTTTGTCGGTGCGGTTTAACCAGAATTCTGGTTCACATGCGTGGTTTAGATCAAATGATGCTGGACATTTACGACAAGCCGGAAATGCTTCATGAACTGATGGCTTTTCTGCGGGATGAGCAGCTCCGTGAGTATGAGTATTATGAAACAAAGGGGCTTCTTTCCCTAAACAACGGACCAAATTCCTTTACCGGTTCAGGTGGAATAGCCCATACCGATGATCTGCCTTCCAAGGACTTTACCGGAAGGGTGAGGATGAAAGACATGTTTGCTTGGGGAGAGAGTCAGGAGTTTGTCGGAGTCGGTCCTAAACAGTTTTATGAATTCGTTTTAGAGTACCAAATTCCAATCCTGAAGCGATTTGGTCTGGTGGATTATGGCTGCTGCGAACCCCTGGATAAAAAATTTGATCTCATTATTGATAATATCCCGAATCTCCGGTGGGTATCGGTGTCTCCCTGGTGCGATCGTAAGGTGGCGGCTGAAAAGCTGGGCAATAGATATGTGTACGTCTATAAACCCAATCCGTCCAGGATATGCAGTCCAAAACCGGACTTTGAAGCCGCAGAGAAGGACATTCGGGAAACATTGGAGATTGCCAGGGGATGTTCTGTGCATATTGTCATGAAAGACACCCATACCTTCTTTAATCAACCTGAGCGAATTACCCGGTGGACAGACATGGCTGTAAGAATGGCCGAAGATATGGCTCAATAGGAAGTCTCACACCTCTGGCATTGCCTTATTGCTCAAATATAAGTATAAATGGAACCATAGCGAGATCTCCTGTTTACCTCGGAATTCTACAATACATGATTTCTATATCATGATCATACTGGCTTTCTCACTATGGTTCCGTATTTTTTATGCTGTTTTCTATTTCACAACAAGCCGATTAGTTTGCTCAAATAACTCAATTCTGGCTCTCCATCATCTTAACCGTTAAATATACTTCTTCGTTTGCGGGCAGCTCCAATACACGGTATTGTGTTCCGTACGATGAAGCAGAAATTTGACATACAGCGGAATCGCTCTTGATATACTTGGGTTCTGTGGGAAACTTTACCGTTACTTTTTGTGCCTTCTTAGACTTAAAGCGTACCCTCAATTCATTGTCAGCCATATTCCACTCCATGCTAACTTCGATACACCCCCGACAAAGTATGCCCTCAGCCTTTCCCTTGCACCATTGGGGTGGCAAGGCAGGTAGTAGTTTTATCATGCCCGGAGCTGAGAAAACCAATGCTTCCAATATGGCTGCCGTCAAACCGAAGTTAGCATCGATCTGGAAAGGCGGTTGATTCCCATAGCCCCAGAACATGGTCAGCCCCTGGCTGCGCCAATCGTTATGATATGTGAATAGATTGGATCCTACGCATGAACGACACAGAAGTTCAAGGCACTTAAGCATCGAGACTCCATCACCCAGCCGCGCATAGATATTTGCCATATGAGCAAATGACCAGCCAGTCTGCGAAGTAAGGCCAATAACAAGCCTCTTTTCCACCGCAACTTTAATGGCACGGAAAATCGCAGGATTGTTCTCCTCTGTTACTTCTAAACCAGGAAATAACGGGTATATATGGGACAGATGGCGATGGTGATAGTTATCGTGCAAATCAGGGTGGATCCATTCTTTGATGGCCCCGTCTTCATTTATCTGGTATTCAGGCAGCTTTTTAAGTATCTCACGCCACCTTCTCACGCCATCCTCTTCGATTCCCAATAACTCACACCCAGTGCATAAATTGGTCAACGCTTCCCGGCAAACCGCCACATCCATCGTTGCATTTATGGTTGCTAAAGATGCGTTGGATATGGAGGGCCGGTTTTCAGGAGACATAGAAGGTATGAACATCAGCTTTCCATCGGGACCTTCCACAAGAAAATCTTCATAAAACAATGCAACTTCTTTCAAAAATGGAATAGCTCGCTCTCTCAAAAAATCCATATCCCCAGTAAACAGCCAGTAATCATAGAACAACTGGGCCAGCCATCCTGCTCCTGCTGTCCATATTGTCCATATTAAATCTCCATAGAGCAATCCGTGAGTTGTTTGGGCTATAGGAACCAAGATGCCCCTGCAACCGTAGATGGCCTTCGCATTAGTTCGATAATCATCCAGCATGGACTCGTAATAATCAAAATATGGCAGCGTTGTTTCGGGTAAATTTCCCGGCAAAGCAGCCCAATAGTTCATCTGTATATTCTCATCATTATGATAGTCCGACGACCAGGCAGGTGAATAATCGCCGTTCCATATGCCCTGCAAATTAGCTGGCAACCCGCCAGGCCTGGAACTAGATATCAGCAGATAACGCCCAAAATCAAACATCCTTTGTATTAATTCTGCAGATACTTCACCGCCATAGCTTTTCAGCAACAGTTCTTCATTGGATGTTAAGGGGCCGTTTTGTTCCTGCAGTTCAAGCCTCATTCTCCAGTATAACTCCCGATGAAGCTCGGCATGTTTCCAAAATAACGATTCATAATCCCTTTCCATTTTTTCCAGTTGAAACCTTAAGTCTTTAAGAGCTGCCTCGCCATTTTGTTTAACAAATAGCTTTACTATCATGAGGACTTCCGTTGCATCCCCAACCTGTATACAATTATCCTGAGCTTCTGCATATCCGCCCTTCATGATTAATCGGGCCAAGCCACCGAATTCATTTCCATCAGGATATCGGGCTTTAAACGCAATCCAATTTCCTTCAACTGAAGTCTTCCACGTAAAAGGAATCCGGGCACCTTCCACATCCTTGCCGGAACCCATTCCTGCTGCACCTTCCAATTGATGGGGCATCAACCTTATTCTGCAATTTATTTTCCCGCAGTTGGTGGCATTTATTCTCAGCACCACCGCATCATCCGCTCTGGAAACAAACAACCTGCGGTAATAAGCTATATCATCTTCCCGCCAATGTACAACAGCTTCACCGGTCTCAAAATCGAGACAGCGGTAATAGTTGGTAAATGCACCTTTCGTAACTGAATCAATTACTATATCAAAGGCAGGTTGATAAGGGTCAGGCCATTTATAGCCTGTACAATTCTCTTTCAGCTTTTCCACAAAAAACCGTAACCCTTCTTCATATCGTCCTTCCATAAGCATATTGCGAAATTCGTCAAGGGATCCATAAACAGGTTGCAATTCGGGTTTTGGACTGGGCAAAAAAAGAGCTTCATGGTTCAACACTATTATTTCATTTTTTATATTTCCGTAAACCAGAGCACCAACAGAACCATTTCCGCAAGGAATGGCATCTTCCCATCTGGTAGCCGGATAACACATAACCATGCCTTTTTCTATATCAGCAATCTCTTTTAATATTCCATTTTTCATCTTTGCATGTCCCCCTCGCTAAGTTAACAATACCATTAATCCGGTCAAAACATTAAACCGGTGAGAAAGTATCAGTAGAATAAATCTTTCATTTCAAAATTTAAAACACTTTTATTAACTTTACTTCTGGCGATTACACTAAATCAGAATGAGTCTCTCCTCCAGGCATACTCGGCTGAAAAATCCAGATAAAGCTTCACCGCTTCCGGCGGCACATTCCATGGAATATGGTTACCTATACACATCATATACCCGCCGGTCATGTGGGCAGTTTCCACCATCGATCTTACCATAGCTTTGATCTCATCCGGCTCATTCCTATACAGCACGCGGTTGTCTCCTTCCCCTGCCAAAAAACAATCCTTATACTTCCTGGCGATCTTTTTATAGTCAGTATAGGGTTCGCTGATGATTCCCCGTGCTCCGCAGGCCATAACATCATCTGCAAATGCATCAACATTGCCGTCGCTCATAAATATGACTTCCTTGCCTGCCGCCTTTACAATACTCCAAAACTCCTCATATCGGGGAAAGATATATTTATGCATCCATTTTGGAGAACATACAGGCCCTCTGCTTGTCACAATATCATCATGACAGATAACAAAATTCACAGGCAGCCTCGCAAACACCCGGAAAACCCGGCGGTTGATCTCGGCAAACTCATCCATTATCCGTTCAAAGCGGGGATCCAAACATGTCTCCAAAAACAGTTCCCACCCAAAGGTCAGCAAAGGCCACATGAACATGGTGTTATAGAATCCTACAGATGCCGTGGAGCCTTCCGGAGCCTTATCACCCCACTCCTTGGGGTACATCGATCGGTATTCCTGATAAAGCTTTTCTTCATCGGAATAATCCCGGGATTCCACCACGGGAATATGGGTAAAATCCCCTTGCTCCAGCGGAGAAAAGGCAAATACATCTTCTGCATCCTTAAAATGCTTTCCCCAATCCCAGTGAGTAGTTTCTCCATCGCCCCAGCGTACATAATGTCTGCCTTGTTCGTCAACCATGGAAGATTGGCCTTTCAAACCGAGTTTAGGGCGGGGTATGGGATCATCCGTTTCAGGGATAGGCAATTCCAGTTGGGGGTAGAGTTCCGCCATTTTCAATCGGCATAATCTGGGATGTTCATAATAGTCAATTCCGGTTAAATAGGTCTCGGCATCAGGACATGACCAGTGTTCCCAATGAGGTATGCGTTTTGGAGCTTTACCCATAAAAGCCAGATACTTATCACTGTATTGCATATGAAATCATCTCCTTTGCTTTGATAAAATTTATAAATGCTTCATCTGTTTATTCTACACTGCTATATTGTCTATTCCAAGATTAAAAAAACCAATTTGAGGTAATTGTATTGAGATTATAAAGAAATGCCGTACATCAAAAAATAATCAATGTACGGCCATTATTATAATATTATATTTATCAAAAAGCCATATCACCATAACAAAGTTTATTTATATTACTTCATATGCTCAAGATATCTTTCGTATGCTTTCGTGTAAAGTTCTATATACCGCTCAAGGCCAAATCTCTTAAGCTCATCTACATAGTTATCCCATTCATCCAAAGAACGTGCGCCGGTGATAAACATACTGGTGTTTTTCTGTACATGGTTTACGATATTTACTTTTAGCTCAGCAAATTCCTCTGCCTCCTCCTCATCCATAAAAAGGTTACGCGGCAACGCTACCTCAGGCCAATATGGCTCCGTCCGTTTGGTTTCCCAATGCAATCGAACCTCGTATAAATTCTCCAGATTTTCCTCTGTCGCTTCAGGCGTCCACATGGCACGGCGTTCAATAAGATCGCCCATAAAACCGGTCCAAAAGCTATTTTGGGCTAATCTCTCGCTCTCTTCTTCCGGTGCATCTTCCGGTAAAACAACAGGAACACATTTAAGCGGCCCGCCGTCAATATTCTTCGCATTGGGATCTTCCGGAGGATTCCAGGTTATTCCTTCAATGCCATAGTGACCAACAAACATCATGTATTCACTCAACATAAAATCTGCTAAACGGAAAGCGGCTTCCGGGTATTTACAGGTATCAAACATAACAAAATGAAAACCTGAAAACTCGGGCGGACTATATGGCTGATATCTAGCGCCAGTAGGACCTTCTATAGGAGGTAGTGCATGGTACATCTTAAGCACTTCTTTGTTGTTGAAATCAATACCCATACCAATATGATCGCAGGTATATCCTCCGACCGTTGGCACTTCGGTACGGCATTGCTGCTGTAACCCCTCTGAATTTTGTGTAAAGTTGGCCGGATCGATAAGTCCTTCCGAATACAGCTTATTCATCCATTCAAGTCCCATTTTATATTCAGGTTTATCCGCCACAAAAGTAACTTTCCCGTCAATCCAGCTTAAAAACGGTCTTGGATCAGTAGATGAGGCCATGGCCGGTGTATATATAAACGAGTTCATTAAATAATACTCAATAGGACAGGACCAGTCAATAGCACCTGTTAAAGGTATTTCATCCGCCTCACCATTTCCATTGGGATCCTGTGTCTTAAATGCCACCAGTATTTCGTATAGTTCATCTGTCGTCTGGGGCTCTTCAAATCCTAATTTTTCCATCCACTCATAATTAAACCACAGCTTAGGATATGACATACAATGGTAACACTCTGTAAAACGCGGTAGACCGTAGATCTCTCCATCAGGAGCAGTTATCATTGCCCGATAATTTGGGCGTAGCTCAAATATTTTCTTTATTTCAAAACCATACTTATCGATTAAATCATTAAGCGGATATAAGATCTTTTCCTTTATTCCATACTGCATTACATCGGAAAAAGTTATTAGCGTGTTCCAATCCAATAGTGCACCATCGGGATAATCACCTGAAGCCAATGAAAGTATCAACTTTTGCTTTCCGTCTGCAGGAGGTAAAAAGTTAAATTCTAGCTTGATATTAGTCTGTTCAGTAATATACTTCAAAACACCGTTATTCTCCAAATTGACAAGATCTTCCTCTGTCAGTTGCCCTTCTTTAAAGAATGTAAGGGTGATAGGCTCTTTTACAATCGGCAACTGCCCTGCAGGTGAAGCAGGTCCTTCATCAGCCGCTTCGCCAGGCTCTACGGTAACTTCCTCACCTGGCTTTTCAGTCGGTTCAGACTCGCCATCATCATCTGCCTTACCGCACCCAACCAGAATCATTGACAGAACCAAAGTTAGGGTGATTAATAAGGTGAACAAACGTTTCATGAAAATTTCCCTCCTTTTAATTTTCTTAAAATTAATTTTCAATAAGTAAGCTTTCTATCATAAATGCCACATATATTTGTAGCGTTGATATGATACCGTTTTACATCTCAGCCTTTAAGCGCACCAATCATTATGCCTCTTATGAAGTATTTTTGAACAAATGGATACAGAATCATCATAGGAAGACTGCCAACAATGATGGTAGAATATTTAAGTAGATAGCTAAAGTAAAGACGTTCCATCTGTCGTTCAACATCCTGGGGGCTTCCCAGTCCCATATTATAAATCAGAATATCACGCAGAATTATCTGCAACGGAAAGAGTTTCTCTGATCTTAGATACAACATTGCATTAAAATAACTGTTCCAATGTCCTACTGCATAAAGAAGTGCCATGACAGCAATGATAGGTTTAGCCAGAGGAACTACAATGCGGATAACATAGTAAAAATCTCCACACCCTTCAAGACTGGCACACTCATACAGTTCATGAGGAATATTTGACTGTATGTAAGTACGTGTAATAATAACATTCCATACGGCCATAGCATTCGGTATTACCATTGCCCAGACTGTATCGATCATTCCCAAACTGCGGATAAGAAGATAGGTTGGTATCATACCACCGCTAAAAAACATGGTTATAGAAAACAATACCGTTACAAATGAACGTCCCTGGAAATCTTTGCGTGACAGCGGATAAGCAGCCAACATGGTCATTATTATGTTGATTATGGTTCCCAAACCCGTATATAATACAGAATTTCTGAATCCAAATTTGATAGCTGAAGTTTTAAAGATCAGTTGGTATCCGCGGGTATTAAATTCTACCGGCCACAAAAATACTCGGCCTGCAGCTATGGCTTCAGCTGAACTAAATGATGATGCCAATATGAAAATAATCGGAATTAATACAACTATTAAGGCTGACCATAGTATGATATTTACTAACAGCATATACAGTTTATCACTTATACTGGTATAATAATTGACTGTTCTTCGTTTCACGTTGATAGATCTTATAATATTTTCATTTACAGCCATAACAATCTTTCTCCTTTCGATATATTACCTGCCTTTTACCATAAACTGCTTTCACCGACCCGGCGAGCTACTGCATTAGCAATAATCAATAGAATAAAATTAACTACCGAATTGAATAAACCAACAGCTGTAGAATAGGAATACTGATAATTCACTAATCCTCGTTTATATACGTACGTTGATATCACTTCCGATACATCCAGATTTAAATTATTCTGCATTAAATAAACCTTTTCAAAGCCAACATTCATAATATTCCCAATAGAAAGGATAAGTAGTATGGTGACCGTAGGAAGTATTGACGGTATGTCTATATACCATACCCGCTGAGGTCTGGATACACCATCAATAATTGAAGACTCAATTATTTCGGGATCAACTCCCGATAAAGCCGCAATATATATAACGGCACCATATCCCATCCCTTGCCATACCCCGGACCAGACATATATGTGTCTCCACATACTTGGTATACCCATGAAATTAATTGTTTCGCCACCCAATAATTTAATTACATTATTGACAAAACCCCCATTTGAATTTAAGAACTGCAAAATGATTCCAACCATAACTACAGTAGAAATAAAATATGGAAAAAAGGTCACCATTTGTACCGTTTTTTTGAATAATATGTTTTTTGTCTCATTAAGAGCCAAAGCCAGTATTATCGGCATAATAAAACCTGCAACCAAACTATAAAGGCTTAATACAACCGTATTACGCAAAAGGTTATAGAAATGAGGTGTAGATAAAAATTGTTCAAAATACTTGAACCCTATCCATTCACTTCCTAATATGCCCCTTCGTATGGAAAAATCCTTAAAAGCCACCACGATACCAAACATAGGGCCATATGCGAATATCAGAATATAAACCACAGGCAATAATATCATTGCATATAATTGCCATTGTCTTAAAAAAACCAACCAAGGGGATGTTTTTTTTCTGGTTATAGTTTTCAACGTATTTTGCGTATAATTAATGCCTGATTCCATTACCTTAACCTCCCTGAAATATAACTTTGTCTTTTCTTCTGATTACATTATATTTATGTTTTTATACATATCTTATATTTAGAATATTTCACAGTTATGCACATCTATCTATGAAACAAAAATGATAATTAATAACTCTGGTCAGTCCCAATCTGTTATTATTAACACTGATCCTATTGTACTTTTACAAAAAAGCTCATCAAAGATATCATTGTTAATATATGTGACATTATTTTATTTTACAAAAGTGATTTTATTTTAGATACAGAACCATTATTAAGATAGAATAACACTAACCAATAAAGTTCAGCGCTAATATCTTATATTCTGTAAAAACAAAGAATATTACAAACAAAACATATATAAAAAAAGAATATTTCCATCAGCTATCCTATTCTTTTATACACACTCACATGTGCTATCGCAATGGAAAATCTGTTATTATTTTACATATAAGGCAAAAATCAACATAATAATGCTATAAAACAGAAGAAAAAAGCATTTTTCAAAAAATGATAACAGTTAAATTGGTTATGATGTAAAGTGTTTTTGCATTAATGGTTCAAATAGTACTATAAAAGACATATTCATACATGCTTTATTATTTGCTTTAAATATTAATCAGATTCCTTTAGACTTCCAATACAGATTCATCACTGTGTGTCTTTGTTTTATAATCACTCGGCGTTACACCCTGTACCCGCTTAAAAGCCTTTCTGAAAACATGTACACTGTTATAGCCTACTTCCTGTGCAACATCACTTACGCTTTTACCCATCGATAACAGTTCAGAAGCTTTTTTGATACGAACTCTTTCCAAATATGTAGAAAAATTTTCGCCGGTGCTTTCCTTAAATAACTGGGAAAGATATGCCGGTGCAAATCCAAATCTATCAGCGACCTTCACCAGGTCCAACTGTGAATCCAAATAATTAGCATTTATATATTTGACTATATCTTCTATAACGTTGTGTTTCCGCTGTTCTTTATTCCTTTCGACCAAATTACATATATCCTTATATACACACAATAATATGTCAAATACTTTATCGACAGACATGTAAACATCTATGCTGTTAATCTTATTTTCAATTTTACTAACATCATCACCATGTTCTGAAGGAAACATATCAAGTATTTTCAGCACAGTACCCCGGATTTCATACATAAAATACATTATCATGGCACCGGACATGCTTCTTTTAATAAAATTCTCTTTATAAAGCCGTTTTATTATCCTCTCTATCTCTACAATATTGCCCAATCGGGCATAATTGATAAGTCGTGTTTCAAGGCTAATGGGATAATAATAAATCCCCTTTTCACTTGGCATATCATAATACCAGATAATATATTTGTCTGTATAAAGATTTTTATATGTTAAAGCCTCCTTTGCCTCACTAAAAGACTGACTAATCTCCAGATAATCTTCCGCTGTCAATAGCGGATTTAAATTGGTTCTTCCGCAATTTTGGTGAAGAAATATATGGTATGTCAATAGCGGATTTAAATTGACCCATTTTTAACAGATAAAATTTGACCCACCCTGGCTT
>LFSE01000030.1 GCA_001513075.1 Clostridiales bacterium DTU074
ATGATTAATGTATAATCCGGATTTTTTACAAAGGATCGATGTAATACTGTATTATACACGGGAGGATGTATGTAAGTGGAACTGGTATTTTGTGGAGGAGCAAGTGAAGTGGGGGCCAGCTGCTACCTACTTAGGGTTGAGGGAAAAAATTTGCTTTTTGATGCGGGAATCCGAATGGATTCCGCAAAAGATAAACTTCCCGATTTCCGCGTTATCCAGGAAAAGGGCGGCGTGGACGCCATATTTATCAGCCATGCCCACTTGGACCACACCGGTGCCCTGCCGCTGATCAGCAGGGAGTATCCCAATGCCCCTATATACATGACCCACGCTACCAAGGATCTGGTGCGCGTGCTGCTTTATGACAGTCTGAAGATAATGGACCGGCAGGAAGGGGAGATTCCCATATATGCAGAGGTTCATGTTGAAAACATGCTGGGGCGGATCCTATGCTTTTCTCCCGAATATACCATACAGCCTTTTAACGATGTGGATATAAAGGTGACCTTTTATCATGCCGGTCATATTGCCGGTGCAAGCTCAGTTTTTTTGCAGAGCGGGGAGGGCAGCCTTTTCTATTCCGGTGATATTTCGCTGACAAACCAGTATACCGTGGGAGGAGCCGCTGTTCCAAAGCTTAGGCCGGATATAGCCATTATAGAATCAACCTACGGCGATAAGCTTCATGCCAACCGGCAGATGGAGGAAGATCGGTTGATACAGATGGTAGGGGAAGTTATTGATGAAGGTGGGAAGGTGCTTATACCCGCCTTTGCTGTGGGACGAGCCCAGGAAGTAATACTGATTTTAAAGCGCGCCATGAATAGGAATAAGCTGCCCAGATTTAAGGTGTTTGTTGATGGAATGGTGCGGGAGATCTGTCGGATGTACCGTTTAAATCCCAATTACCTGCGAAACAGCCTTGCAAAGAGAATATGGAGGAACAAAGACGTTTTTTTCGACGATTGGATACAGCCCGTTACCGAGCAGAGCATGAGGGAGGCCGTAATGGAGGCTTCAGAACCGTGCTGCATTATCTCCAGTTCGGGTATGCTGACCGGTGGTCCAAGTCAGTGGTATGCTGAGAGGTTGGCAGCCGATCCAAAAAATTTTATAGCCATAACCGGTTATCAGGATGAAGAGGCGCCCGGACGGCAGCTTCTCGATTTGCTGGCTTTGCCTGCCGAAGACAGGGTTATACAGCTGGGAGAGAAGCAAGTTCCCGTTAAGTGCCGGGTGGAAAGCTATAGTTTATCCGCCCATGCGGATAAATCCCAGCTTATCGGCTTGGTACACGGCCTATCTCCCAGGCAGGTATTTCTGGTTCATGGCCAGGAAGAAACGATGACAGCTTTGGGAAAGGACATGCAGCTGGATTACCGGGGCAGGGTGTATTTGCCGGCCAACGGCGAGATCTACGATATCCGGCTTGTGAAGCAGCGAAAACAGTTGGAGAGATTGTCTATTCCCACGCTGGAAAAAGGAAATTTGCCGGGAAAAGAGGATCTTAAGGAGCTGTGGCAGCATATCATTAAATATGATAACAAAAGAAGAGCCTATACCCTTGAAGAGCTGTTTAAAATATGGTACGGCGACCGGGTCCCGCCGCAGCAGATCGGCAGGCTGGCCGAACTGGTGCGGGATTCGGTTTATTTTGAACCGGATACCCGGCGGCCCTTTCTCTATCATCCTTTGTCTCACCAGGAGGTGGAACAACGTCGGGAAGAGATCGAAGGCCCCATGGAAGTCAACCGAATGTTTGGCTTATTGGAGGAATTCTTTCCCCCCGAAACCGGATTGTATAAGAAGGGGGCCAGACATGATGAAAAAATAGCATTGCTGTATTTTAATTTTCCCAAGACAGCCCAAAGAATCTATGGGGACCGGTTCCGGGAATTTGAGGCCATAACCGGTTGGAAAATAGAGCTTAACCGGGAATGCAATTTGGAAGCTGCCGAAGATCTGCTGGTAAGCCTTCTGCCCCCGGGAGCTTATCTGTCGGGCAAGCTGTCGTATTATCGTTTACAGGGATGTTTCAAGGCCAGCATAGAAGGGGAAGCGGATTACGAAGATATAAAGCGACGATTTTTTGAGGCCACCGGCCTTGAACTGATTTTAAATGATGAGGCCAAGAGAGAGCTAGTTACGCCGGTTTCGGCGCAGCCGGGGCAGATGGAACAGAACAAGGTGTTTAAGCTTATAGACGAGATTTTTGCAGATAAACCCCACAGATTGTACAAAAAGGGCCTTAAAAGGGATGAAACGGGCCCGTATGTGGAGCTGTCCTTTATCTCGCCCGAGATAGGAACACAGTATAATGACATAATCGAGGAGCTGGAGAAAAAAACGGGATGGACCATGAAGATAAATCCCAACCCCAACCAGAACGAGATAATAAAGCTGGCAAGGCGATTGATGGAGGGAAAGGGTCTTAGATTAAAACGAAACCCCGGCTTTTTCCAAATGGAAAGGGCGGTTCGGGTTATGCCGGCTGAAGAGTGGAAACAGGATGTTTTTGAAAGGCTTCAGGAGGAGTTTCAAAAGCACACCGGCTACAACTTGCTCAAAGATTAGGGCGAGTGATATAATTAATAAAATAGGTAGAATATAACTCATATTTTATTCGTGTTCAGGAAGGCTTGATATAAAACAAAAGAATATTGGAATTGGAGGTTGTAAAGTGAAGGTTAGGAAAGCCATTATTCCTGCTGCCGGACTGGGGACAAGATTTTTGCCGGCTACAAAGGCACAGCCTAAGGAGATGCTGCCCATAGTGGACAAGCCCACCATACAGTATATTATTGAGGAAGCCATTGATTCAGGGATTGAAGAGTTCCTGATTGTTACCGGGAGGAACAAGAGATCTATAGAGGATCATTTTGACCGCTCATTGGAACTGGAAGAGGCCTTGCGAAAGAGCAATAACGAGGATTTGCTCAAGCTTGTTGACGACATCTCCAACATGGTGGACATTCACTACATAAGGCAAAAGGAGCCCAAAGGATTGGGGCATGCAATCTACTGCGCCCGTTCCTTTATCGGGGAGGAACCCTTTGCAGTTTTGCTGGGAGATGATATAGTTTATTCGAAAACCCCCTGTCTTAAACAGATCATTCAGGTTTACAATGAATACAAGACTACTGTTTTGGGCTGCCAGCATGTGCCCAGGGAAGATGTTTCCAAATACGGCATTGTCAACGGGATAGAGATTGAGGACAAAGTCTACAAGGTAAAATGCTTGGTGGAAAAGCCCGATGTTGATAAGGCCCCCTCCACCCTTGCAATTCTGGGGCGGTATATTATCACTCCAAGGATATTCTATCATCTGGCAAACACCAAACCCGGCATCGGAGGGGAGATACAGCTGACCGATGCCCTGCAGTCCCTGGTTTCAGAAGAGGCCATATATGCATACGATTTTGAGGGCGTAAGGTACGACGTAGGACATAAGCTGGGTTATCTTCAGGCAACTGTTGAGTTTGCCCTGCGCAGAGACGACCTTAAGTCCGAGTTTGGCGATTATTTGAAAAGGCTTGTGGAGAGGGATTTGATGGTATAACATTGCATGCTGCGGTTACATATTATGTCATATAAACCTGGTATAATGTTTTGTGCGTTAAATAATAAAATCCATTGATATGATAGACAATAATAGCAGTGTGTTTTACGCCTTATGAACAAGGAGGAATTCTGCGTGGATTACAGAGAAAGATACAGGCAGTGGATGGAAAGTCCGGTTATAGATAAGGCTACAAAGGACGAACTTGCTGCAATAGCCAATGATGAAAGGGAGTTGGAGAACCGGTTCTACAAGGATTTGGAATTTGGTACCGGCGGGCTTCGCGGGATCATCGGTGCGGGGTCCAACCGAATGAACAGATATACGGTAGGAAGAGCCACGCAGGGCTTGGCAAACTATATAATTAAACACGGCAGAGAAGCAATGAACAGGGGTGTTGTTATTGCCTATGACACAAGGAGGATGTCAAAGGAGTTTGCCCTGGAAGCCGCCCTCGTACTGAATGCCAACGGAATAAAAGTATATCTTTATGATGAGATGCAACCAACACCCATTCTGTCTTTTAGTGTTCGGGAGCTTGGAGCCATCTCCGGCATTGTCATAACAGCCAGCCATAATCCTCCGGCCTATAACGGTTACAAGGTTTACTGGGAGGATGGCGGACAAGTTCCTCCCCGGCGTTCAGAAGAGATAATTAAAGAGGTTTATGCGGTAAAAAGGTTTGAAGACATAAAAACCATCAGCAGGGAACAGGCTGAAGCTCAAGGGCTTTTGGATATAATCGGGGAAGATATGGTAAACCGATATATCAGCCGGGTAAAGAATTTATCTATCAACAAACAGCTGATTAGAGAAATGGGCAACCGGTTGAAGATCGTATATACTCCAATCCACGGCACCGGGAACAAACCTGTCAGACGGGTGCTCAGAGAGTTGGGTTTCGGGAATGTCATAGTGGTACCAGAGCAGGAACTGCCCGATCCCAATTTTCCAACCGTA
This sequence comes from Clostridiales bacterium DTU074, assembly GCA_001513075.1. Taxonomy (GTDB): domain Bacteria; phylum Bacillota; class Clostridia; order Caldicoprobacterales; family Caldicoprobacteraceae; genus DTU074. The sequence continues at coordinate 4,520 of LFSE01000030.1, forward strand.
AAATTTCCTAACCCTGAAGAAGCTGAGGTTTTTGATTTAGCCATTGAGCTGGCCAAAAAACACCAGGCTGATATAATCATAGGAACCGATCCCGATTGTGACCGGGTGGGTGTTGTTGTCAGGGATTCCTGCGGCGAATATACATTTTTGACCGGAAATCAGACCGGAGCTTTGCTGGTTAACTATGTTCTGGGAGCTTTGCAGAGGCAAGGCAGACTGCCTGCCAACGGTGCCATCATAAAAACCATTGTCACCAGCGAAATGGGGAGGGAGATAGCTAAATCCTACGGGGTGGAAGCCGTTGACACCTATACCGGTTTTAAATTTATATGCGAGAAGGTAAAGGAATTTGAAGAGGCGGGGGACAGAACATTTTTGTTTGGCTATGAAGAGAGCTATGGATACCTGGCCGGCGATTTCGTCCGGGATAAAGACGGAATAATCGCTTCTATGCTGATATGCGAAATGGCTGCCTATTACAAAGCCAGAGACATGAACCTTTGTGATGGTCTGGCCGAACTGTGGGACAGATTCGGATACTATCATGACGTTCAGGAATCGGTGTACCTGGAAGGCAGGGAAGGAATGGACAGGATAAGGCAAATCATGGAGGATTTTCGGCACAATCCGCCGGTGCAGGTCGGTGGGATAAAGGTTGTGACCATCCAGGACTATAAGGAGTTAAAAGCGTATTATCCCGGGAAGGACAGGGTTGATTCAATCAATATGTCGATACCATCGGATGTGCTGCGTTACCAGCTTGAGGACGGTTCCTGGTTTGCAATTCGTCCGTCAGGCACAGAGCCCAAGATAAAGCTGTATTTCTCGACGGTAAGAAAAAGCCGGAAGGATGCCGAGAACAGCATGCACGGGATTGTTGCTGAGGTTATGGACAGAATACGTTAGAGAGGTGTGATTGTTTGAAAAGAATTGATACGTTTCTGTTTGATCTCGATGGAACCCTTCTTCCTATGGACATCGATGAGTTTGCTCAACATTATTTTTATGAAATAGGCAGGGCGTTTATGGATATTATAGATCCTAAAACCCTTATTGGGTACATATGGTCGGCCACAAGGGATATGATCAATAATGTTGAGCGGCGTACAAACGAAGTGATCTTTATGGAAAGCTTTGCAAAAGCTGTGGGGGAGGATAAGCTCGAACTATACAAAAAGCGATTTGACATGTTTTATGATACCGATTATCTGAAAACAAAAAAATGTATTGGCCATTCGCCCTATATCAGGGAAAGCGTATATATCCTCAAGGAAAAAGGATACCGGCTGGCAATTGCTACAAATCCCCTTTTCCCCAAAAAGGCCATACTGCACAGAATTAAGTGGGCGGGTTTTGAGCCGGAAGATTTTATATATATTTCCTGCTATGAACAAAACTGTTACTGCAAACCTCACAAGGAATTTTATGAAGAGGTGCTGCAAGATATAGGGAAAAAGCCGGAGGAGTGCATAATGGTCGGAAACGATGTACAGGAGGATTTGGTTGCCGGTTGTCTGGGGATAAAGACATTTCTTATAACTGATTACCTGATCCACAGGACAGATGAACCTATCAAGTGTACATATAAAGGTTCATATAAGGATTTCTACGAGTTTGTTGTGAAGCTGCCGTCATTGTGGCCCAATGCGGATGCCGGCAATGACCGGGAAAACCTGTCAGTGGGTTAGTGGGTTCATGGTATTGAAGCTCCAGTGATTGGAATAGTATTCTGCATAGGTATACTGGTTGTATGCCTTCCGGATTTATGATACAATCCCATTGGGAAAAGCAGCCATATGCATTTTATTGTTGTGGGAGGAGAACATGTGATAAGAGTAAGGGTACCTGCCACTGCCGCAAATATAGGGCCGGGCTTTGATTGTTTGGGAATGGCCCTTAATATATACAACGATATAGAAGTGGAAGAATGGAATGAGGGTCTTAGTATAAGCATATTGGGTGAAAAATGCGGGGATGTCCCCGTTGATGAGACTAATCTGGTGTATACGTCCATGAAGAAGGTCTTTGATAGGGTGGGTTTTTTTCCTAAAGGCATAAGGCTTAAGCAGAAAAACGGCATTCCGGTGACCCGTGGTCTGGGCAGCAGCGCAGCCTGTATTGTCAGCGGAATGATTGCTGCAAATGCTTTAGCCGGTTTTCCTATTGACAAAAAAGAGCTGCTCAGGATGGCCGTTGAGGAAGACGGCCATCCCGACAATGTGGTTCCGGCTATGATGGGCGGAATAACGGCTGCCTGTGTGGATGGAGGCGAGGTCTTATATGTAAAGATACAGCCTCCAGAGAGCATTAAATTTGCCGTGATGATACCCGATATAAAAATCAAGACAGTAAAGGCGAGAGAGATAATTCCACGGATGATACCTCTGGAGGATGCGGTGTTCAACATAGGCCGCACCGCCATGCTCGTTGCATCCCTTATGGCTGGAAAAACCGGGAATCTTTTTGCAGCAACCCAGGATCGGCTTCATCAGCCATATAGAAAGGTCCTGATACCCCACTGGGATGAGGTATATTCCCATTCCCTGGAATTAGGCGCCAGAGGGGTATTTCTGAGCGGTTCGGGGCCTACCATTATTGCAGTACTGGATAGGGACTATTCTGATTTTATCCGGCATATGAAGGAGTTTGTTTCATCCTTTGAACAGCGCTGGGAGGTAAGGCTTGCTGAGTTTTGTCATCATGGGGTGGAAATGTGTTAATTAATTCTGGCCGGTGGTATTGGATGTTTACTCTCAACAAAGACCTGTAGCAAATAAGGAGTAATTACAATGGAATGTCGGAGAAGTCTAATAGAGGAGCGGTTGAAAAGCCGGGGGTATAAGCTTACAAAGCAGCGGGAAGCTATTATAAAGGTGTTGGAAAGCCTTAATGATCGTCTGGCCACGGCACAACACATTTTTGAGAGGGTTGTTGAGACAACTCCAGGCACAAATTTTTCCACGGTGTACAGGAATTTGGATCTTCTTGTTCAGGAAGGCTTGTTACGAAAAACATCTTTCGGGCAGGAAGCTTCCTATTATGAATTGGTTGTAACCGATGACCACCATCACCACATGATCTGTAAGGAGTGCGGCAGAATACGCTGTATCGATTACTGTCCGATCAATGATATGCCTCTGCAGGAAGACGGTTTTATGCCGGTTGATCATAAACTGGAGATATACGGCTTTTGTAAGGAATGTTTGAAAAATATTGATTTGTTGAAGGATGAAAGGGGGAGGGAAAGAGAGTGAGCATTTGGTTCATTGAGGATGAGACGCCAGGATACAAGCTTCATTGGAAGGTCAACAGGGTTTTATACCAAAAACAAACTCCGTATCAATATTTGGAAGTAATGGATTTGGAGGATTTTGGACGAGCCTTGGTACTGGACGGAGCAGTACAGATTACCGAAAAGGATGAGTTTATTTATAATGAGATGATCTCTCATATACCTATGCTTACCCATCCCAATCCGAAAAAAGTTTTGATCATAGGGGGAGGCGATGGGGGAGCTGCCCGGGAAGTGCTGAAATACGAGGAAGTGGAAGAGGTTCAGCTTGTTGAGATCGACGAAGAGGTTGTTAAAGCCGTACGGGAGTTTTTCCCTCAGTTGGCCGATGTTTTTGATGACCCGCGTTTCAGGCTGATAGTGGATGACGGAATAGAGTTTGTTAAATCAAAAGAGGAAGAGTATGATGTTATAATAGTTGACTCCTCCGATCCGGTAGGACCGGCTGTCAACCTGTTTGACCATCCTTTTTATAACGACTGTTTCAAGGCTTTAAAGCAGGACGGCATATTGAACGTTCAGTCCGAATCGCCTTTCTTTAATCAGGATATCATCAAAAAAGTGACCGGGATATTAAGCGGCTTGTTTAAACATGTGGATACATATTTGGCCTGCATCCCAACCTATCCAAGTGGTTTATGGAGCTTTACCATGGCTTCCAAAGCTTACCGGTATTCGGATGTACGGCTGGAAAGAGCAACTGGCATAAATACCCGTTATTTTACGCCAGATATTTTTCACGCCTGTTTTAAACTGCCCAGGTTTGTGCATGATCTTATTGGTAAATAGGATTTTATTGGGATAAGTTTGCACCAATCAATATAAACGGGTGGTTTCAGTGCATGAAGGACACAGGGAAAGAGTAAAGAACAGATTTCTCAAGGAAGGTCTTGACGGCTTTGAGGATCATCAGATATTGGAACTTCTACTGTTTTTTTCAATCCCCAGGAAGGATACCAACGAACTTGCCCACACATTGATCAAAAAATACGGTTCGTTGTCGGCGGTATTTGAAGCCGATCCTGCCGATTTGATGTCAACGCCCGGAATCGGGAGAAATTCGGCAATTTTATTGAACCTTATACCATCTTTGGCAAGGATTTATTTTAAGGACAAGTGGGGACATAAACCCAAGCTTAACAGCACGACAAAAGCAGGCGAATATCTTGTTTCTTTGTTTTCCGGAAGATTGTACGAGGTCTTTTATGTAATATGTCTTGATGCCCAGAACCGGGTTAATCACGCGTGTCTGGTCCACCAAGGGACCATAGATCAGGCGCCGGTATATCCAAGGGTAATAGTGGAAGCTGTTTTGCGTCACCAGGCCCACAGCGTTATACTGGCTCACAACCATCCCGGCGGCACTCTGGAACCCTCCCAGGCGGATATCAATGTAACCCGCAAGATAGCCGCTGCACTGGAGACTATATCCGTCAGGGTTCTGGATCATATTATTGTTGCAGACGGAAGGTATTTCAGTTTTGCCGATCATGGTCTTATAAAAAGCTGATAAGCCGCATTTATTTTTATAATAAAAGCATTGATACGGAAGGTGAAGGGAAATGAGCATACTGATAAAAAACGGAAAGATCCTTACCATGGCCGATATGATTTATGAGCGGGGGGACATATTGATTGAAGGGACTAAAATAAAAGCGGTGGCTGAGGAGATATCTCCTCCCGACGGAGCTGAGATCGTTGATGCCGAGGGGCTGTGGATTATGCCCGGCATTGTGGATGCCCATTGCCATATAGGTATGTGGGAGGATGGAATTGGCTTTGAAGGAGCCGATGGGAACGAAGCAACCGAGCCGGTGACACCTCATCTTCGCGCCATTGACGGAATAAACCCTGAGGATAATAGCTTCCGGGAGGCCAGGGAACACGGTATCACCACCGTTGTGACCGGGCCGGGGAGCGCTAACGTGGTGGGCGGGCAGTTTGCTGCTTTGAAAACCTACGGACGCAGGGTAGATGATATGATAATAAAGGCCCCGCTGGCCGTAAAGGCAGCGCTGGGTGAAAATCCCAAGAGGGTATACAGCGAGCAGAAAAAATCGCCTTCCACCAGGATGGCGACGGCTGCAATACTGAGGGAAACCCTGGTTAATGCTCAGGAGTACAAGAGGAAGCTGGAGTTGGGGAAAGAGGATCCGGATAAAATGCCGGAAAGAGACTTGAGAATGGAAATACTGGTAAGGGTGCTGGATCGGGAGCTTCCGCTTAAAGTGCATGCCCACCGGGCCGATGATATACTGACTGCTATCAGAATTGCCAAAGAGTTTAATATCGATATAACCCTTGATCACTGCACCGAAGGCCATAAAATCGCGGACTTTTTACTGGAAGAAAACGCCAGGGTTATCGTGGGGCCGCTACTGACTGAGCGGAGTAAAGTGGAGCTTAAGAACCTTACCTTTAAAGCTCCTGCTATCCTGTCTCAGGCAGGGCTTAAGGTTGCCATAATGTCAGATCATCCGGTTATTCCCATTCAATACCTTCCCGTCTGTGCTTCCATTGCGGTCAGGGAAGGCATGGATGAGATGGAGGCATTAAAGGCCATCACCATCTATCCCGCATGGGTCAGCGGACTGGACAGCCGGATTGGCAGTTTGGAGGAAGGAAAGGACGCCGACGTGGTTATCTTTGACGGGCATCCGTTGGATGTGCGCTCCAGAATCCGGATGGTCTTTATCGATGGCAATTTGGTGTTCAAGAGGGAATAGAGCACACAGCAGGCGTATGCTTACGGCAACGCTGCAATATTATTTGTGAAGTAGTGGGCGAACAATGGAATTACAGGTGGATAAACCGGTAATCAGAATCTCGGTGCGAAATATGGTGGAATTTCTCCTGCGCTCGGGGGATATAAAGCCGTCGGGGTACAGTGGCATTCAAGGGCTTCAGCAAGGAGCGAAAATCCACAGGCAGCTTCAAAAGGAGATGGAAGAGGGTTATCAGTCTGAAGTCAGGCTGTCCTTCGAGATATCCTATGACGATTTTACCCTCCTGGTAGAGGGTATTGCCGATGGTATAATAACTGCCCTTGATGAGGTGGTTATCGATGAGATAAAAAGCACTTTCACACCTGCTGAGATGGTGGATCAGGAGCACAATCCGCTTCACTGGGCTCAGGCTAAGTGTTATGCCTGGATGTATATGGCAAGGATAGGTGTGCAGGAAATTACGGTCAGGCTTACCTATTATAATGTGGACACCGGTAAAATAAAACGCTTGCGGCAAACCTTTTCTTACCAGGAATTGCACAGCTTTTTCTTTGATCTTGCATCCCAATATGCAGAATGGATTCGTTTTTCACTCCGGCATGTTCAACGGCGGGACAGGTCTATAAAAGACCTGCCCTTTCCTTTTGCTGAGTATAGAAGGGGTCAGAAAAACCTGGCTGCTGCTGTTTATCGATCCATCCGGGACAAAAAGTTTTTATTTGTTCAGGCCTCCACTGGAACGGGTAAAACCGTATCCACATTGTTTCCGGCGGTTAAAGCTATGGGTGAAGGCATGGGGGATAGAATATTCTACCTGACCGCCAAGGCGGTGGCCAGACAGGTCGTAGAGCAGACAATTCAAATTATGCGGGATGCGGGACTTATATTCAAGAGCATTACCCTTACCGCCAAGGAGAAGATATGCTTCTGTGAATCAATGATATGCGAGCCGGCGGAGTGCAGCTATGCCTGTGGTCATTTTGATAGGGTTAACCATGCGGTTATGGATGTTTTGGTGAATGAGGATGTGATTACCCGGGATGTGGTTGAAAGGTATGCCAAAAAGCATCGGGTATGTCCCTTTGAATTTGAGCTGGACGTTTCCCTTTGGGTGGATTGCATAATATGTGATTACAACTATCTGTTTGATCCCAGCTCATACTTAAGGCGTTTTTTTGATAATGACGGGGACTACGTATTCCTGGTTGATGAAGCCCATAATCTGGTGGAAAGGGCCCGGGATATGTATTCTGCCGAGCTTTCAAAAAAGGCATTTATGACGCAGAAACACCTGCTCAAGCAGTTGATTCCCCGGGCTTACAGGGAATATGTTAAGATAAACAAGCTGTTTATCCAGATGCGCAAAAAGTTTGAGCAGAAATACGGAATGATTACTATTGATTTTCCGTCAGAATTATGCAGGCATGTGGAAAGGTTTGTCCAGGCCGTCGATGATTACCTGGTAGATAACCGGCAGATAAGGATTGATGAAGGTTTATTGGAGCTGTTTTTCAGCTGCAGGGCATTTACGGCTGTGGCCAATCTATATGACGAGCGGTATGTGACCTATGTTACCCGGGAAAATGATGAGGTTAAATTAAAGCTGTTTTGCCTGGATCCCTCGCAGTTACTTCGTAATGCCTGTAAAAAGGGGAGGACGGCGGTGTTCTTTTCCGGAACGTTGCAGCCGCTGCCCTTTTATAGGGATATGCTGGGAGGGGAGGAGGAAGACCGGATGATCTGCGTGCCCTCACCCTTTTCGCCGGACAATCTTTGCGTTGTGGTGGCAGGGAATATATCGACAAAGTATAAGGACAGGCGGGACAGCTCCCAGTTGCTGGTCAGATATATCAGGAAAACTGTAGAATTGAAAACGGGTAATTACTTGATCTTTTTCCCGTCCTTCGAATATATGAGAAACGTGTATGAACTATACAGAACCCTGTGGCCGGAGGATCTTACCATAGTGCAGGATCCGAATATGAGCGATGCTGACCGGACGGAGTTTCTGTCCAATTTTTGCGAGAATCCTTGCCGTTCCTTGATCGCTTTTGCCGTTATGGGAGGCATTTTTTCGGAAGGTATCGATCTGGCAGGTGAACGATTAACAGGAGCCGTTGTTGTAGGGGTTGGACTGCCCCAGCTGTCACCGGAGCGGGATTTGATCCTGGAGTATTTTAACAGGACAAAGGGACTGGGTTTCGAATATGCCTATATGTTTCCCGGCATGAACAGAGTTTTGCAGGCGGCAGGAAGGGTGATCCGAACCCAGGAGGACAGGGGTTTTGTGCTGTTGTTGGATGAAAGATTTCTGCACCGGCGTTACCTTAGCCTTTTCCCTAATGAATGGAGCCATTTCAGAAGGGTTGGATCCCCTGAGGAGGCCTCAGAGGTTATAGCTGATTTTTGGCATCAGGAGTGATTATAAAAAAACCAGGAGTCGATGAATATTATGGAAGTTAATACTATTATCTCGCAAGTGGCTGTCTTGTTTTTTATCATGATCTTCGGCTTTTTTGCCAGGAAAAACAACATCATATCCGAGGGTATGACCGAAAAGCTGTCGGATATCATACTGCAGCTGACCCAGCCGCTTTTGGTCATAACCTCATTTAATTTCGATTTCTCAAAGGAAATGCTTCGCAATGCCGGTCTGATCTTTTTGCTGTCTTTGGGGATCCATCTGTTCTCAATTGGAGTCAGCCTGCTAATGTATTCCCGATATCCTCACAGAACAAGGAGCGTCCTCCGCTATGTCACCGTATTTTCCAATTGCGGTTATATGGGTTTTCCCGTACTCCAAAGCATCTTCGGCAACATCGGTATTTTTTATGGTTCCATGTACGTTGTTCCCTTCAGCATCCTGACCCTGTCATACGGTATTATGGTTTTTACCGGCAAAAGCGACAAAGAAGCCATAAAAAAAATATTGACCCATCCGATTATTATTTCAGTTGGGGTGGGCATGATATTATTTCTTTTACAGCTAAAGCTTCCGGCGCCCTTGTACAATGCGGCTTACATGGTGGGTTCCATGACTTCACCCCTATCGATGCTGATTGTGGGGGCCTTGCTTGCCAACATGCCGCTCAAGGAGATGTTTAAGGGTTTTCCGGTTTATTTCGGCAGCATAATGCGCTTAATCGTCATGCCCGCTCTGGTTTTCATGGTGTTGAAGCTTTTTACGCTTCCCGAGGATATTATGAGAATGTCGGTGATACTGACGGCCATGCCGGCCGCTGTCAATACTGCAATATTCGCTGAAAAATACGGAGGCAACGCCGAAATGGCATCAAGAGCGGTCGGGATATCCACCATCCTTTCAGTGGTAACCATTCCTCTTTTCATGCTGATGTTACGATAGAACGGCATGGTAAAACCGATGAATTGGAGGAGGTAAATATGTTTAAAGATAAGGTTGCTGTTGTAACCGGTGGCGCCCGGGGTATCGGAAAGGTGATCTGTGACGAATTCAGAAAAAGGGGTGCCCATGTATGCCTTATTGATAGGCTGCCCAACGAATATTTTGTAGGGGACATTGCCGATGAACAAACCCTTCGAAGCTTTGCCGCCAAGGTAATAGCCGATTACGGCAATATTGACTTCCTTATCAATAATGCGTGCCTTTCGAAGGGCGGAATTCTGGACTGTTCGTATGAGGACTTCAATTATGTTCTCCGTGTGGGGGTTGCCGCCCCATTCATGCTGGCAAAGCTGTTTATGAATAATTTCAATAAGGGCGGGGCCATTGTAAACATCTCATCCACAAGAGACAGGATGAGCCAGACCAACACCGAAAGCTATACAGCCGCTAAAGGCGGAATATCAGCGCTGACCCATGCCCTTGCGGTCAGCCTGGCGGGAAAAGTCAGGGTAAATTCCATCAGTCCCGGCTGGATTGATACAACGGGCACCGAATTCCATGGCGCTGATGCTATGCAGCATCCTGCCGGGAGGGTAGGGAACCCCCTTGACATTGCCAATATGGTCATGTTCCTTTGCAGTGACGAGGCGCGATTTATTACCGGTGAAAACATTACCATTGATGGCGGAATGACGAAGCTTATGATCTATCACAACGACTTTGGTTGGGCCTATGATCCCGATGGAGAATAGTGTCAGCCTATGTATACGAATGCACGGGAGTATATAAAGCCGTTTGTGCAAGGAGTTACCAAAACTCTGAAAGTGTCAGGGAAAAATGGCTTGCAAATTCATCGGATATGAAATATAATAATTTAAAACTGAATACGGTTTTGCAAATGTATGCTATCTTCGGGGCTGGGTGAAATTCCCGACCGGCGGTACAGCCCGCGAGTCCCTCGAAGGAGGGACTGACCCGGTGAAATTCCGGGGCCGACAGTATAGTCTGGATGGGAGAAGATGGCCGTTGTTTTGTTAACAAATGGCAATGATGAGCCCCGGGGAGATAGCCCGGGGCTTTTGACATTAAATGAAATGGATGAGAGGAGGGTTTGATGCTGTGCAGGCAGAGCGTGTAAAAGGCATAAGGATAAACTATACGATTCGGGATATAACCAAAATAGCGTTGCTTTCGGCCATTGCTTTTGTACTGATGGTTTTTGCTGAGTTTCCCATTCCGCTGTTTCCCGCATTTTTGAAGTTCGATATAAGCGATTTGCCGGCTCTTATTGGGGCTTTTGCCATGGGGCCTGTGGCTGGTGTCATAATTGAATTTGTGAAGAATCTGGTACATTTCTTTTTCAGGAGCGAAACCGGAGGGGTTGGGAACCTGGCCAATTTTGTGGTGGGTGTTTCCTTTGTGTTTCCCGCCGGCCTTGTGTATTCGCTAAATAAAACAAGAAAAGGCGCTCTGATTGGTATGGCGGTTGGCACCGTGGCCATGGCATTTCTGGCATCGCTGGCAAATTACTACGTGCTCATTCCCCTGTATGCCAAATTGTATTCCATGGAAGCCATTTTGGAGATGATGAATAAGGGCAATAAAGCCATTGTAGACTTAAAAACGTATATATTATATGCCGTAATACCCTTTAACATATTGAAAGCCGCGATAATATCCCTTATCGCAATGCTTATATACAAAAAGGTATCCCCAATTCTGCACAGGTGATATTACTTCCAGCAGTAAGGTGGATTCTGCTCGTTCAAGCGGGGCTTGTTATGCCCCGCTTTTATGGTTATAATATAAAGATATAAAAATCATATTTACGGGAATGGTGTTTTTATATGACGGTATTTACAACCAATTCGGAGCAGGAGACCGAGGCCCTTGGTCAGAAAATCGGGAATTTGTTACAACCTGGCGCAATCGTGCTGATCCATGGAGAGCTGGGAGCGGGCAAGACTGTACTGTCCCGCGGAATCGCTCGGGGCCTGGGAGCTGAAGAAGCGGTTACAAGCCCTACTTTCACCCTGATGCACCGGTATCTAGGCAGGCTCGAGGTCTATCATTTTGATCTGTATCGATTGGGCGAGCCCGATGAAATGCTGGATCTGGGCTACGAGGAGTTGTTTTACGGCGACGGGGTGTCGATAGTTGAATGGCCGGAGCGTCTTGGCTACCTGTACCCCAATGAGTGTATAAGAATTGATATTGATATTATAGATTACGGGAGCACCAGGAGAATATCGGTTCAAGCGGTAGGGAGTCAGTATAGTGAATTTGAGAAAGGATTGGGTGTATTATGAAGGTATTGGCTGTGGATACATCCTCCCTGGTGATTTCGGTGGCTATTGTGGAGCCCAAAATACTGATCGCCGAATATGTGCTGAACCAGGAGAAAAATCATTCCATGAAAACGGTTCCGGCCATTGAAATGGTGGTGGATGACTGCGGTGAAAATATAAAGAATATGGATGTTTTTGCGGTGGCGCACGGACCGGGTTCGTTTACCGGGCTTCGTATCGGTGTGGCCACTATAAAAGCCCTTGCACAGGCATTGGACCGGCCGGTTGTAGGGGTATCAACTCTGGATGGGCTGGCTTTCAATTTGGCCTATGCGGAAGGGCTGATCTGCCCGATAATGGATGCCAGAAGGCAGCAGGTATATACATCTGTCTATAAATTTTGCGATGGTCGGTTGACAAGGCTGGAAGAATATATGGCCGCCCCCCTCAAGGAATTAATCGGCCTTCTGAGCAAATGGGACGAACCGGTTAACTTCTGTGGTGACGGAATCCTGGCATACCGGCAACTTATCGAGCAGGAGATGGGAAGCCGGGCCCGCTTTGCCCCGCCTGTCCATGCCCTGCAGCGGGCTTCTTCCATTGCATGGCTGGCCCTTGAAAGGGCTTTGGAGGGTCAGATACAGCGATACTGGGAGCTAAAGCCATTCTATCTTCGCAAGTCCCAGGCTGAACAGAAATTCGGAAGCTTTGATGGCAGTAAGGAGGTTAGTAGCTGATGAGCGGCTATTCCATAAGGCCCATCACTTCCGCGGACATTGATGCAGTGTGGAATATAGAAAAGATGTATTTCACCCTTCCCTGGTCAAGGCTGTCCCTGGCGCTTGAGGTTGAGAGAAATAAATGCGCCCGCTATTTTGTTGCCGAATCCGAAGGAACAATTTTGGGTTACGCAGGAATGTGGCTGGTGCTTGACGAAGCCCACATCACGAATATTGCGGTGCATCCCCTTGCCAGAAGGAGGGGAATTGGCGAAGCCCTTCTTAGAGCTTTAATGGCCGAGGCATATCGTCTGGGAATAGAGAGGATAACTCTGGAGGTCAGGGATTCCAACACAGCCGCCCAGAGTCTGTATGAAAAACTGGGTTTTGTCAGGGTAGGAAGGCGAAAAGGCTATTACAGTGACAATAATGAGGACGCTATCATTATGTGGAACATGAATATAAGTGAAGCTCTGAAAGCGAAACGGGAGGAATAAACGTATGAACGCCAAATCTAATGCTTTGGCTTTTGTTGTTTCAACAACGGCCATTTTTTTATTGTTTATTATATCCCTTCTTACGGCTATTGAACTGGTGGCTTTTGATCTCCGCTTTTACCAGCGCGAGTACGGAAAGCTTGATCGACCTGCAGCCATTGGGATTTCCGAAGAAGAGCTGATGACGGTTACGCGGGAGCTGCTGGCTTATGTAAAGGGGAAAAGGCCGGACTTAAACATACAGGCAACGATAAAGGGTCAGGAAAGAGCCGTGTTCAACCAGCGGGAAATAGATCATATGAAGGATGTTAAGGTGCTGTTTGAGCGAGCGATGTTGGTGCGAAAGCTACTGGCTATCGTCTTATTTTGCGGCTTATTGGTCCTGTATTTTTTGGCTGGAAAGAATATTTTTAGCTATCTATTCAAGAGTTTCGTGTTCTCATTTGTATTTTTGTTTATACTGTTTGGAATTCTTTATATATTGATAAATACCGATTTTACCCTGTATTGGGATTATTTTCACTACATATTTTTTGATAACGATCTCTGGCAGCTCGACCCCCGGACCGATGTTCTGATACAGATGGTCCCCGAGCAATTCTTCTACGATCTTGTTGTCAGGATAATACTTTATTTTATCGGTGGGATGGTGATACTAGGGCTATTGTTTGGCTTTGTCCATGTTTGGCTGTCAAGGGGCCAAAAACGGAGGCGGGGATAGGAAGCTTCTATCCCCTTAAATAATCCTATGGAGATGATAAAATAATCGCTATGGAGGATTTTCCTGTGTTTACAGCAGCCTAGGATTCACTGCCGAAAATTTTGAATCCCCCGGAAAAGAAAAACAGCAGGATAAGCAGTATAAGTATAAGTTGCGAATCATCGTCATGGAAAAAGCCTCCGCCGCTAAAGAGAAGGAAAAGTACTATAAGTATGAGCAGAGTATTATCACCGCCAAAAAAACTTAAAAGATTGGCCACTTGCCATCACCCCTTTTATTTACTCTAGTATCATGTTATGTGAGACTGGTTAAAATGTTACTTTACAAGGATAAAATGCAGAGTCGGGAGGATATGATAATGCCATACATCTGTGAAATCAGAAAAAAGCTGAATGAAATCAAGGAAAAGGATGAGGTAATTATACTGGCCATTGAGACTTCGTGTGATGAAACGTCTGCTGCTGTTGTAAAAAACGGGCGTGCGGTCCTTAGCAATATAATAGCGTCTCAAATTGAACTTCACAGGCACTACGGCGGCGTGGTTCCCGAGATTGCTTCCCGGAAGCATGTTGAGGCCGTAAATCCGGTTATCGACGAGGCCATGCGCGAAGCGGGCATTGGCTTTGACCGGCTGGACGGGATAGGCGTTACCTACGGACCGGGTTTAGTAGGGGCTTTGCTGGTAGGTTTATCTACCGCCAAAGCGCTGGCTTACGCCCTTTCACTGCCGCTGGTGGGGGTAGATCACATAGAGGGACATATCAGCGCAAACTATATTTCACACCCGAATCTCGAGCCACCATTTCTTTGCCTGGTTGTATCGGGGGGACATACCCATCTTGTGTGGGTTAAAGATTATGGAGACTATGAAGTTGTGGGGATGACCCGGGATGATGCTGCCGGAGAGGCTTTTGACAAGGTGGCAAGGGTTTTGGGTTTGGCTTACCCCGGCGGGCCCTCCATCGACTTAATTTCAAAAAAGGGCAATGCACAGGCCATACAGTTTCCAAGGGCTTATATTGACGAAGATCATTTTGATTTCAGCTTCAGCGGCTTAAAAACCGCTGTTATCAATTATCTCCACAACCTAAAGCAACGCAATGAGACTTATAAAATTGAGGATGTTGCTGCCAGCTTTCAGCAGGCTGTAGTTGATGTTTTGGTTGACAAAACCATTAAAGCTGCGGAGAAAACAGGCTTATCCAGGATTGCGGTAGCCGGTGGTGTGGCTGCCAATTCCGCTCTGAGGCAATGCATGACCATCCGGACGCGAGAGCACGGATTTGAGCTTTTTTATCCGCAGCTGGTGTATTGTACCGATAACGCTGCCATGATAGGCTGTGCCGCATATTACAAGCTTATTCACGGGAAAATAGATGATCTCTTTTTGAATGTGGAACCCAGTTTTTCAAAAATCGTTGCAGATCGCCGGCAATATTGAAAATGTGAAAAAAGCGGTTTGTGGATAATGTGAAAATATGGGGAAAACATAAAAAATAAGCCTCAAAGGCTGTGGATAACTTTGTGGATTATGTGAATATATCAGAATAATCATTATATTGCGAACAACAAAATTCATCCTGCAAACCAAATAAATAACGGATTATATGCTAAATGAATAATGCCTCCCAAGAAGGATAACATAAAGATAACAATAAGAAATCCTGAACATGGGAGGATTGCTATGAAGATAAAGGATATTATGACGACCCGGGTTGCTTTCGTAGCACCCGATAACAGCGTGTTGGATGCTGCAAAGCTTATGCAGGCTCATAATATCGGAGCTCTTCCGGTATGTATGCAGGATGGCAAGGTTATAGGGATTATAACCGATAGGGATATAGTGGTGAGAAATATTGCCAATGGAGGGGATCCGAAAACCACGCCTGTAAAAACATTGATGACCCAAGAAGTTATAACTGCAAACCCATCTATGGATGCTGAAGAGGCCTGTGAACTGATGGCACGGCATAGGATACGCAGACTGCCGGTTGTACAGAATGACCGGTTGGTCGGAATGGTCTCAATCGGAGATTTGGCCGTACGATATCGCTTTGTTGAAGAAGCCGGTGAGGTATTGAGTGAAATATCCGAACCTGCCAGACCCGAAAATATGGTGCAATAGCTGTTAACTCCGGAATACCGCGTGTATTTCCGGAGTTTTTTATTGCAAAAAATCCGGAGTGCAAAATTCGACATTTTAAAATTTAATCCGTTTATTTTGGATTTTATGAGGCATACTAGGTTTAGACAGGAGGTGAATATAGATGATGCAGCACAATCGAAGCAATAACAACAAAAGCAACAGAACCTTGGTTCCCGAAGCCAGGCAGGCATTGGATCAGATGAAGTATGAGATAGCGAGTCAATTAGGGGTCAATCTGCAGCAGGACTACAACGGCAATATATCAGCAAGGGATGCCGGCAGAATTGGGGGCAATATAGTTAAAAAGCTGATCGAGCAGCAGCAGAGACAGATGTCCGGTAAATAACAAAATGCATTTAAAAAGCAGGGTTTCTCATCCACCCTGCTTTTATTATTTCTATCCTTTTGCTTGAGTTTCCCTTTCGCGGAACAGAAAGCTGATACAATAAACACCCGCTATTCCGACAATCGTATATATTATTCTGCTTAACAGGGCATCCCGCCCGCCAAACAATGTGGCTACCAGATCAAACTGAAAAAGCCCTACAAGCAGCCAGTTCAAGGCACCGATTATTACCAGAATTAGGGATAGGCGGTCCATTCCATCAACTCCTCTTTTCTAACTTCCCTAATTAATATTCCCATTCATGCCGAAGTTTATAATACTATTTTTCTATTCCTGTTAACATTTTTTATTTTTGAGAAAATATACTGCACCTTCATATCAGCCGATCGGGTGAGGGTAACAAAATCCCCGATGAGTATGAGTCGCTTTTTTGCCCGGGAAAGGGCAACGTTTACCCGACGGTAATCCCTTAAGAAGCCAGTACGGGTATAGAGGCCGGGAATATTATAATTGCTTCGCACCCAATTGATAATTATATTATCCCGTTCCCTGCCCTGGAAAGAGTCGATGGTATATATATTCTGTTCAATAAAATCACTGAGGGAAAAACGGGTATTCCTAAAATAATCCTCGTTTTCATGGAAAAGCTCCTTCAGCTTTTCGGTTTGCGCCTTATAAGGCGTGATTATGCATATATCTTCAAGCTTCTCGCCCATCTCAAGCAGCTCAATTACCTTTTTTACCGATAACATGGCTTCGCTGATATTATAATACGTGGAGTTTTCTTCCGTTTCGGCCCTGGTTTGAGGGTCCAGAAACTCGGAAGTATCAATTATTTCGATGGGGTCCTGGGGGAACAAAGCATTTCTCCTCTGCTTGGGCACCTTGTAATACGGGGAATCGGTGTTTGGATAAAGTTTACCGTCATAGATCAAATCGGATATAAAGGAGACCATGTTGGGATTCTCGGTTCTGTAGTTAATATCCAGAAACACGGTGTTAAACCGGTACTGATCGGTTATAAGCTTTTCAAAAAGGCTCTTTTGCAGCTCCTCGCTGGTGTACAGATCGATGGAAGGATTGTATTCCAGCAGCACCTCATTCGGAATGGGGAAGGGGGGAAGCTGCAGGTGGTCTCCTATTATAACGCATTTATTTGCAAAGCCCAGGCCGAACAGAGTTTCGGGTATATCCATCTGGGAACCTTCGTCAATTATAACGATATCATAGTTGAGCATCTCCATATTTCTGTCCAGATAAAAGCCAAGGGGCGTCCCCAGAACTATCATGTTCTTTCCATCCAGCATGCTCATATATGCCGGGTTGGATGTGGAGACAAGCGGTGCATAGGGCAGATCGGATTTAAACTCGATATTGTTTCCGGTACGCAGAACCCGCACTTTATCCTGTATTAATTTCTCCAGTATATTGTCTACAGCCACGTTGGTTTTTGCCAGTATCAGCACGTTTTTGCCCCTATGGTAATACTGAAGGGCGATCTCCTTGATCAAGGTGGTTTTACCCGTACCGGGAGGACCCTGCACTATTTCCGCCACATGGTTTATGCCATCCAGCATGCATGCCAGGGCTACAGCCTGTTTTTGGGCTTCGTTGGAGAGTAGGTTCTTGTCGTAGTAAGCATCGTCGGGAAGCAGGCGCACATCTTCGGGAGACAGCGGTGCTTCCTTCCTTAAGCCCAATATAACCGCCATCAGGATGGAAAGAGTGCCACTTTCTATATTCTTTATCAGTTTTTCAATATAGTTGGAAAGAATGGTATCGTTCGAGCTCTTGGTAAAGGACTTAATCCTGGACACTTCATCTTCGGTTACGTGGCCTAGGGCCTTTAGTTCGATAATGTATCCCTCACCGCTTTTTTGTTCGCGGGATTCCAGCACTTCGAATTCATCTCCGGTATCAGAGATAAGAATCTCTCCCGGGAAGGAATCCGCATACATCCGGAATATGAAGGAGCCACCAAATTCCACAAGGTAATCACATTTGATGTCATGATATTTCCGGATCTTGATATCTAGAATCCGCTTGTGGTTCATCAATTCTTCTATAACTTCCCCTTTGTCTTTGACGGGTACCAGTTCGGGTTTTGCAAACTGTATTTTGTTTGGCGGTTCCTGATCTGCATCCTCTATACCCGCTATTTTGTAAAGATCGGTTTTCAGCAGCCTGTAATCACCATTCCGCGGCTTCCTTAAGCCCAACCAATCTCTGGGCACGGCTTTTAGTATTTCGTACAGGAAGTCCACATATTGTTTTCGGTTCATAGGCGCCAGTATGGTAACAAGGCCCTTTCTGTAGATACCCGCCTTTTTTGCATTCTTTATAAACGTATATTTTTTGCACAGGCTTTTTAGATCGTATCTCTTCAGATATTCATTGATCAGCTCTTTTATATTGGCCAGGCTGTCAAAGTATTTGCGATGGTCTGCATTGTCAATGGTGGACAGCCTGCCGGTTTTGGGGTTGATGTCTATTCTCGGTATGTTCAAGCTGTTGAATATAAATTCTGTAATTTGCTGATCCGGATTGTCAAGTTTGGCTGCATAATGATAATACAGGCCCGCCAGGGTTTTGTTATTGAGAAATTTTAACTCAACCGAATCAAACTCCTTTGTGCCCATCAGCCTCGGATGGAACACCTTCATCTCAACGGCGGCCCTCATTACTATTTCCCTCTGTACCCTGAGAGGCACGCTTTCCCATCTGCACATGGTGCAGTTGGCGATCATATTGATCCAGTCGTTCAGGCTGGGCTTTTCTATTCCCACCACATCGCACATATATTGAACAACAGGAATTTTGTCAGAAGGCACTTTGTTGCTGTAGTAGGAATAAAGACCCGACAATGTTTTCCCGTTAAGGCACTGGAACTTTGTGGTGCAAAAATCCTTGTACCCCATAAGCCTGGGATTCTTCAGCTGCAGCTCCTTGGTGCACATGATCAGTATTTCACGACAGATCTCCTTTGGAACTGATTCCCATGTTGTTTTTGAGTCGTTCTGGCCTATCAGGGTTATCCACTCGTCGATATTTAAGTTCGGTATCTCCAGCTGATCGCACATAAAAGCTATGGTGTCCATTCCACTATCGACGGCAAGGGCGCTGTAATAGGTATACAGGCTGGTTAACGTCTTGCCGTTCAAAAATTTTGATGGTTTGGAGAGATCTTCAACCCTTAGCATTCTGGGATTGGGCTTGCCCTCTTCCTCCGCCTTCATATAAAGTATACGGGCTATATAATCTTTCGATACCGACTCCCATCTAAAATGCTTATAATTCCTTATAAAGTGCAGCCATTCCTCAAAGGTGAGCTCGGGTATACCATAGACATCACATATGAAGTCAATGCTTCGGATACCGCCCCGTTCCAATCCGTAGAAGCGGGAGACAAAGCTGTACAGAGACATGCCCTTTAAAAAATCCAGACCGGTTTTTAAATCATCGGAGGACATCATTCTGGGGTTTGAGTATCCGAATTTCTCAGCTGCCCTGTACAGTATGTTTCTTATGACGGTGTGGGGGATTACATCCCAAAATACAGTTATGGATTTATCGGTTATATAGGTTATCCAATCCTCCTCGCTAATTTCGATGTCCAGCATATCACATATATTCTTAATAACGCTGCCCCGTATATCCTCTGATATATTTTTGAAATAGGCATAAAAACCCGTCAGGGTTTTACCGTTTAAGAATTTGAACTTTCGGGAAAAATCATCGTTTTTTATAAATATGGGATGGGAATATCCCAGCTCATCACAGGCTTTCAGCAATATTTTTCGCTTTGCTGCATCCGGGATGTTCTTCCACGAAAAGATGTTGTGGGAAGCCACATAGCGAATCCACTCATCCTCCGAAACCTGGGGAATATCGAGCATGTCGCATATATTTGTTATAACATGTACTCCTTTTTTTCTGGGCACTCTGTTTTTGTAATAGGAATATAAACCGTTTAACGGCTGATTATCGATAAATTTAAAGTGATGTTTTTCCAGGTATTTCGAAGCTATAAACCGGGGATTGGGAAGGTTAAGCTCCTCGGCTATCATATACAGTAATTGTCTGTGGACGTGATCGCTGACACGGCTCCATAGGAACGAAGGAGGACGCGCCGTCTTATTTTTACGACGTAATGCTGCTATGACTTCTTCTATATCATTAAACATGGCCTTTTCCTGGTATATTGTTGCTTCCAATGTTGGAATCCTCCTTTCTGCCAACTCTAACTGTAAGCATATATTAACAAAAGCTTTTAAGTGTTGTTTACCGCATTAATTATAATAATCATTCTAATTATATACGATCTGTAAATTTTTATATATTGTAAGAATTAATAAAAAAAATCATTTTTTTTGTACAATTTAAACGGATCCCATGAATTGGCTCATAATTTGTGGTGTGTTATGTTGTTTTTGTTTATCCTAATCTCTAATAACATCATGGATACGGTAACCCCAGGATGGGTATACTCTTATAAATGACTAATAGTTCAAAAATAGTTCTAGTTTGATAAAGAATGATTCTTTTGTAAAAAAATTATTCTCTTTACGGTGTTAGCATAACTATGCTAACATTATTACACACATATATTTAGTACCAACTTTGTAAAGTATGGTCCTTAATAAGGATTACAAAAAGCAGTGGCCAATCGTCGAGAATTGCTGGAAAGTAAGCAGAAGGATGACAGTCTTTTTTATATATGATCTAGAGGGGGTTAATATATAGTGGAACAAAAAACTCAATGGGAGACGTCAGCATTGACGGTTACAGAAAAGAGGCCATTAAAAAAGAAAAACTTTTTTTATAGATATTTTGTTGCGAGAAAAATCTGGCAGTTGTATCTGTTAACCCTCGTCCCTGTGGTATTTGTTATCGTGTTTGCTTATCTGCCAATGGGTGGGATACTAATTGCCTTTAAAGATTTTAGCATAAGAAAAGGAATTTTCGGAAGCCAATGGGCTGGATTAAAGTATATTCACCAATTATTTAATACGCCGATTTTTTATGAAATTTTAAAAAATACTGTTGTTTTAAGTTTATATTCCCTTATAATAGGATTTCCATTTCCTATTATATTAGCTCTTGCATTTAATGAGTTTAGTCATCAGCGTCTTAAGAAGATTATGCAAACCATAACCTTTGCTCCATATTTTGTAGATTAAGTCTATATAATGGTGTAAAAAGAAAAATAAGTTGAGCCAAAGCTCATGCCTCGGNNTTGTATCAACTGTTGTTGTTGTGGGAATTATATACCAGATATTTTCTTATCGTTATGGGGTAGTAAATGAAGTTCTCAAGTTTTTCGGGAATGAACCGGTTGATTTTTTGGGCTTGGTTGGTTTTTTCCGTCCCGCATATGTTTGGTCGGGTGTTTGGCAATTTGCAGGATACAATTCAATATTGTATATCGCGGCGTTGTCGGGCATAGATATATCATTATATGATGCCGCATATATAGATGGGGCAAGTAGATTTCAGAAAATGATACATGTTGATTTACCAGGAATAACTCCGACAATTATAATAACCTTGATTCTTAATACAGGTAATATACTCAATGTCGGATTCGAAAAAGTATTTCTTTTGCAAAACCCGGTGAATTATACTGTTTCAGAGATTATTTCGACCTATGTGTACAAAGTTGGTGTCCAGCAAGCGCAGTTTAGTTTTGCAACAGCGGTTGGATTATTTAACTCTGTGGTTAACTGTATTGTATTGGTGCTCGTAAACTGGTTAG